>CAZVKP010000454.1:0-3307 GCA_964627635.1 uncultured Calditrichaceae bacterium
CTACCAATCACTTGGATATACCTGCTTTGGAATGGCTGGAAAATTTTCTGCTAAATTTTGATGGTGCGGTGGTGAGCGTATCACACGACCGCTTCTTTATCGATCGACTGGCCAATCAAATTGTGGAACTGGAAAATGCCGGTCTAAAATTCTATCCTGGCAAATATCATGACTATGAAATTCAAAAAAAATTAGAATATGAACAATTGCAACAAAAATGGGAAGATCAGCAGAAAGAAAAAGCGCGACAACAAAAATTTATAGATCGATTCCGATACAAAGCCAGCAAAGCCAGTCAAGTTCAGAGCAGAATTAAACAATTGGAAAAGATGGAAAAAATTGAACTGCCAACTTCTCAAAAATCAATTCAAATCAAAATCAAGGTGGATAAACCAAGCTATAAAGATGTACTGAAAATTCAAAACATGGGGTTTCGTTATGACGAAAATTGGGTATTAAAAGATATAAACTTTGAACTGTATCGGGGAGAGAAAGTTGCCCTGGTGGGTGCGAATGGTGCAGGAAAAACCACCTTTACCCGTATTATTACCGGAAATTTAAAAAATCAAAAAGGCATGGTTCATTTAGGTAACAATGTTGCAATCGGATATTATGCTCAGCATCAGATTGAACAATTGACATTGGAAAATACCATTTTTGAAGAAGTTTTATCAACCGCTGCAGATAGTTATCATGCTCATATCCGGGACATACTGGGATTGTTTCATTTGAGTGGAAAGGATATTGATAAGCAAATTAAAATGTTATCCGGTGGTGAAAAGGCCCGGGTATCTTTGGCAAAAATTCTTATGTCACCTTCAAATTTACTGATTATGGACGAACCAACCAATCATTTGGACCTTTCTTCCAAACAAGCATTGGAAGCTGCACTTAAGGAATATGATGGCACCTTAATCCTTATTTCGCATGATCGTTATTTTCTGGATAAACTGGTAAACCGGGTGGTAGAATTGAAAGCAGGGGAATTGAGTACTTTTGAGGGTAATTATTCTGACTACTTATCCAAACGTGAGGCTGACAGTCAACAAATACAGGAAGCTGCCAATTCGGATGAAAATATCGAAACTCGACAAAAAGACAAAGAACGGAAGCAAAAAGAAGCAGCAGCCAGACAAGCCATTAGTAAAGATCGAAGGCGTTTGGAATATGAAATTCAGGAATTAGAGAAAAAAATTGAATTTATAGAAAATCAAAAAACGCAAATTGAATTGGATATTGCTAAACCCGAAAGTTATCAGAAAAGTGAATATGCTGTTAATTTACAGATAAAGTACGATCAATTGAAAAAAGATTTAGATCCACTTATTCAGCAATGGGAAAAACTTCAAAATGAATATGAGAGACTGCTTTCGTCACTTGTCCCATCTTCATGAACAAAAAATTCCGTCAATTCAAAAACAAACTCTCAGGACCTTCCGACAATGATACCGCCCAGAATATTTTCGTGAGATCCAGGTACGTTAAAAAAGCTGTTTATACTATCATCAAAAAAGTTGCCAATACCCCGAGCCTGAATTCCCAATGCAGTACAGGTTAAATAAACCATCTCACTAAGCATCCCGATATTTATGTGTGCATAGCGATACCCACGATTGGAAAAAAGATTGATTTGTTCAAAGTCAGTGGAAAAGAAAAATGCCACACTGCAATTAAACACCGCATCCTGCGCCAATGTTAAATAAGAAATATCGCCGCGGTACGTCCCTTTCTTCAATAACTCAAGTTGATGGTCGTCCGGGTGGAAAAAATAGATCCCATTCGAGATTCCTTCAACATCATTAATGACCACATAGGTATGGAATGCAGGATAATTATACAAGACCGGTACTTGATTTAAATAGTGTAAAAGAGTTGATAATTCACGACCGGTTAATGGAATTCGTGCAAAATTATGAGATGATTGCCTGCTTTCGATTATTTCATTGGTTGATTGAGAGAAATCTGTGTGAGGCTGCGGCAGTTTGAGCATATCTCTTTCCGGCTGAGGTTTCTTTGGAAATTTTTCAAAGGGAAATTTTACGTTTACATTGGTTAAATCTTCTGAAGGATGGCTGTGGCTAGACTTTACATGAATTCCCTCCACTAAATTTCCAAAGTTTCCATCAATTCTATCATTCTCTTCCCGGTGCATGCCAAATTGATATTGATCTTCTTCTAATTCACCGCCGTCTTTGCCGACGGACGCCATTAATATTGCTGCCTCCTCAGACGCATCTAAATTTAAAAGAGAATTGATTTCACTGTCCACGAAATCTCCCACCAAATTTGCGGACAGATTGAGACTATGAGCAGCCAGCAATAAATTCTCTCCCACATAACCGGCATCCATGGTACAGTAACGGTAAGCTCTTTCTTTAAATTTCCACATACTCCTTGGGAAAACCATGGTAAAGATCAACAAAACCGGGGCGTTTTTTAGTACCTTCAAGTTGAATCCCGCATTTACTGCGCTCTTTATCCGATTGGTGTCATCCAATTGAATGAGACGATGCTCCTGAGGTGAAAAATAATACACACCTTCATCAAGTCCTTCCACCCGATTCACAATTGTATAAACCTCAATTGGGAATAATCCGCTGGCAGAGGGTGCAGCGCGGAGATGCAATTTTTGATTTGGAAATTCCCGAACCCTGGTCACCCCGTTGGTCAAATAATGTATTTGGGATAATTGGTCGAGGGATAGCGGATCAGATTTTAACAGCCTGAATTTTCCTGCGGCACGAGTTTTTTGGACCACGTTATGAAATTTATCCTTATCTTTTTTGAAATCCTTGGGAAGATTTATAGCCGGTTTATCCGGATATTCCTTAAACGTTTTTGGTTGCGGCTCGGAAGAATATTCCCGATAAACATTTTTGACATCATCGAAAGCATACTTGGTTTTTTCATGATATTCCCGAGCACTGTTGAAGAAGCGCATATTCTCCTCCGTATTTAAAAATCTTTTTCTTTCATCAAATTTACTTTAAAATAATTAAACTTATTCAGTTATGCCAGATCAAAATCGAAACATATCAATACTAACGAGATAAACTTTATTTTAAATACAGAGGATTCTAATAGCTACGGATAAGTAAAACTTCACTGAACGGTAGATATCATTATAGCTCAAAGAAATAGGAGCTACCACATGGTGATCCCTTTGGGAAAGCCCAATTTTTTGTATAGATCTTTTTATTGCCCCGACTTTTCCCGGAGGGATGCCTCTGGCATAAGTCGGGGGAACTGAATCAGATAACCTAGCGTGAGTTTACTACGACCAGTCCATATTAGTATCAAATAAGTT
>CAZVKP010000455.1:0-3276 GCA_964627635.1 uncultured Calditrichaceae bacterium
GGATCTTCCTTCACAATAACAGCACAAACTTTTGTGGTGCCGATATCTAATCCGGTAATTATTTTACTTTCCATTTTTGCTTTCCTAACTTTTCCTGGTAACAACAATACGATCCGAATATGTTACATCAATCTTTTTGATTTCTTTTAATTTTCTCGTTACATCAGGCTTTTTAAAAAATTCACTCAACAAATAAAGCCTTTTGTAAATATCTTGAGAACCAATTTCAACCTTGGCCCCACCCTGAATTAAATACAAATAAGGCGCATCAACTTCGTCCATGTGGATTTCTGAAATGAATTGAAATAAAGTACGATCCACATTTTGAATTTTCTGAATCAAATCCAAAGCGTCGTACAACGGTTGACGATCCTCCAATATCCTTTTTACAGAAAGCCCGGTGACCAATGGCAAATTTTCTATAGACATGGCGGGTTTCTTCAGGAGCACTATGCCGGATTCATCAATCATGTAAATATTATTATCAATCAAATATGCCACCGGCTCTCTTTCCTGCACGGAAATGATAAGTGTAGAGGGAAGAGACCTGCTCACACTCACCCCCTCCATATAAGGATATTCCAGAACTTTTTGCGTAACAGAATCAATGGGTATTTGATACAATTTTGCCCCCAACTGAACATCTGCCAATTTGATAATCTTTTGATCTTCAATATAGCGATTCCCTTCAATTTTTACTTCCCTCAGTTGGAACATCTGGCTTTCTGTTCTCAAATGATCTGCAAAGTGATAAAAGCCATATCCCACAATGGCTATTAACACTAAGGCTAAAATATGCGGCGGTCTGGGAAAAGGTGCTTTTTCACTTCCGGACCGTTTGGCTAATCTATACTGCCGACCTTTGGTTTTAACACTATTCATGCGGTATCTCAATTAATTCTTGTTCTTTTTCGGGAAAACCCACTAATTTTACTTCTAATTCCAGCCAGACTTTAAATTGCCGGTAAACTTCTTCCTGAACTTTTTGTATCAATTTAAAAATATCTGTCGCCGTAGCCTGCTTGTAGTTCACAATAAAATTGGCATGTTTCGGGGAAACCATCGCTCCACCAACCTGCATCCCCTTACATCCTGCCTTTTCTATGAGCGAACCGGCATAATTACCCGGAGGACGCTTAAAAACGCTGCCACAAGAGCCGTACTCCAGCGGTTGTTTTGCCGCCCGGCGTTCCAGGTACTCTTCCCGGGATTTTTGCAATTTATCCCGAGCTCCCGACAACAATTCCAACCAGCAGCCCAACATAATTTTATCCTGCAAATTATCGGCTCTCCGATATCCGAATCCGGCGTCATCGCCTGTTATTTTAAGAAACTGTCCATCCAACGTTAACGCATCGATTGTTGTCACCCGATCTCCGATTTCTCCGATAAAAGCACCGGCATTCATCCGCAAAGCGCCGCCAATTGTTCCGGGAATACCGGACATAAAATCTAATCCTGCCAAATTATTATTTTCGCAGTATTCAACCAATGATGCAACCAGCACACCAGCACCCACATAGAGTTGGCTTCTCCGGTGATAAAGCTCCGAACAGCACTTATCCAATCGAATGACAATTTTATTTACACCGCTATCGTGTACTAAAATATTGGAACCGCTTCCTAAAATATAAAAAGGAGCTGCAGCCTGATGGCACTCCCGGACCATTTGCTGAAGCTGTTCCTTTGAAGCCGGTGTACACAAAGCTGTAGCCGGGCCACCTACCTGGTATGTGGTATACAGTTTCAACGGTTCTTCCAACATTATCTGTTCCGGATACTTTTCCTTCAACCGTTTTGCGAAATTTTTTAAAACTGTTTCTTTCATTTCAATTTTAATTGCTTAAGACTATTTTTCTTTTCCTGAAATTTTATATTTCTTCTCAAGTTGCTTACTTAATTCCACCCCATACTTCCAGATATCCCCTGCCCCAATTGTAATTACCATATCGTTGGGTTGAATCAGTTTTATCAAATAATCCGGTAATTGAGTTTTATCCTCAACATAATGGACTTCCCGGTGTCCTAAGGTTTGTGCGGTGTCTGCAATTAATTTACCGTCCACACCAGAAATTGGTTCTTCACGTGCCGGGTAAATCCGGGTAATCACCAACACATCCACCTGAAAAAAGGCGCGGGCAAATTCACGATAAAAATCCCGGGTTCGCGAATACAAATGTGGCTGGAACACCGCAACAATTCGTTTTTGCGGCCAACCATTTCTGGCACCTTTTAACATCACATCGATTTCAGTGGGATGATGGGCATAATCATCCACCACCATAATATCTTTATAAACATCTTTTATTTCAAACCGGCGATTCACACCGCTAAAATTTTCAAGTCCCTTTTTAACTTTTGCAAACGGAATATCCAGTTCCAACCCCACTGCAACTGCAGCCAATGCATTTAAAATATTATGCTCTCCAGGAATCTTTAATTGAATACGTCCTAATTTATATTTCATATAGCTGACATCGAACCAAATATTCCCGCTGTCGTGTTTCACCTGACTGGCTTGAATATCCGCCTGTTTATTAAAGCCAAATGTAGTGACACTTCTTTTGATATCGCTTAAAATTTCCTGAACTCCGGGATTATCTAAACAAACGATGACCCTGCCATAAAACGGAACTTTGTTCGCAAAGGAGACAAAAGAATTTTTTAAATCGTCCATGCTCTCATAACAATCCAAATGATCCGATTCAATATTGTTGATGACGGCGATGGTCGGAATCAGTCGAAGAAAGGATTTATCGAACTCATCTGCTTCCGCAACCAAAAATTCGCTGTCGCCTAATTTGGCATTTGTTTTAAGGGATCGCACTTTACCACCAATGATAAGAGTTGGATCCAGCCCGCCCTCTGTTAAAACCGCTCCCGCCAAAGATGTTGTGGTGGTTTTACCATGAGTACCGGCGATAGCAACCCCAAACTTCAATCTCATCAATTCCGCTAACATTTCAGCACGCTTAATTACCGGTATTTTTTTCTTATATGCTTCCTGAACTTCAGGATTATCTTGTGTAACTGCTGACGAATACACAAGTACATCCGCATCTTTCAAATTCTCAATGAAATGACCTTCGGTAATTTTTGCCCCGATATCTGATAAATGATCTGTCACATCGCTCAGTGTCCGGTCCGAACCGGTTACGGAATACCCCTGGTTGAGTAATACCTCTGCAATTCCGCTCATGCCGATTCCACCGATTCCCACAAAATGAATATTTTTGATTTTCCCTAATCTAATCATGATTTCCTTCCGCTATCAGT
>CAZVKP010000456.1:0-3270 GCA_964627635.1 uncultured Calditrichaceae bacterium
ATTTGTCAGTTTGTGTGGTGAGCAGAAAAGCCAGGAGCGTATGGCACACATGCTCAAAACCGGCAAGCCGCTGCGAAATTGATATACTGGTGTAAAGATTTTTCAAATTATGTAATGAATGGAGTTTTAAATCAGAAACTTATTGCAAAAGCCCAAAAACAGTATTATATTATAACCAAAATAGAACTATATTAAAACTAATATTGGGTTAAATATAATGAATATTACGATTAGAAATATTCCGGATGAGGTCATAGAAAAAATACGGGTCATCTCAAAAAAAGAAAGAAGAAGTTTGAATAGTGAAATTTTAATGTTATTAGAAAATAGTGTTCGGCAAAAAATGAGCGATATTATAAATGAAAACAGAACCATACCCAGAGACATACAAATAGAGATGTGGAAGAGATTATTAAATTCCTGGGAAGATGACAGAACTACTGAAGAAATAATTAAAGATATACATCAACACCGAACATTGGGAAGAGAAGTAGAGTTGTGATATTAATTGATACGGACATCTGCATTGAATTATTACGTGGTAATAAAACCATAATAGAAAAAAGACAGAATTATTACGATGAAGTTGCTGTATCTTTTATGACCGTTGGTGAATTATTTTACAGCGCTGAAAAATCTTCGAAAAGAATAAAAAATATTCATGTTGCAGATGAATTTCTTTTATCAATTGTTATTATCCATTCGGATATGGAAATATTAAAAAAATTTGGGGAATTAAAAGTAAGCTTATATAACAAAAATTTAATTCTTCCCGATGCAGATTTATTAATTGCATCTACTGCATTAATAAAATGTGATGTCTTAGTTACCGGAAATATTAAGCATTTTAATAGAATTGAACACCTTAAATTAGATAATTGGTTAGATTAAGAACCAATATAAAGAATTTGTTTTTCATAAGCAGGTTTAATTGAAATTTAATAGAGTAATTTTTTTTATTTACTTGACAATATTTGTTATCTTAAGCAGCATATTTTGTCATATCTCCTATCGCCAGCGTCCCAGACCGGGAGATATAAAAGAACTTGACCTCATTATTCCCCTTCAATTGGAATCCACTCCAAAAGTTATCTCACCCTTTGGGGATACACGAGAGTATGGCAGGCGTTTACATACCGGCATCGATTTGGAAGCTCCTCGCGGAACACCCATCATCACGCCGCAGGACGGCAAGGTTGTAAAAACAGACCATAATCCGACTGCAGGCAACTATGTCTGGATTATGGATTATCGGGAAGAATATGTTTACGAATTTTTACACTTACAGCAATTTGCCAGCGGTATTGCGGAGGGAGATTTTGTAAAACAAGGAGAAATAATCGGTTATGTGGGAAACACCGGTAATGCCAGAAGAACTGTAGCTCATCTTCACTTTGCCATTGCCAGGCTTATGGAGAAGGGAGAGGTTTTTGGGGAAAAACGGTATGTGGATCCGGTGTATCTTCTCCCAGGAATAAATTAATTTCTCTCCTGAAAATCGGTACACATAAGCTCAAATTTTTCTCATTATTATTGGGAATAAAATTCAGAAATCCAACTTATTAAAAAGTCTGCCCCTCTAAAGAAGAACAGACCTTGTGTTTTCCCCCAATGCTGATACTATTGAACCGAAACAATCGGGCAATTGGGTGTGGCCACTCCGGTGGCTAAGATGTTGGCATTTTGTGCACTGCTCAAATCACTCACCATATCAAAGTCCGCATTGTCATACACATTTACTGACCATAATGGTGAATAAGACATATCCGATGGCAAAGTAGCGGCAACGTTGTGGGTCTGGTCATTACCGGACTCATTCATGAAACCTGAGGGGGGACCGTCACCCTGTTCATCCGGATTTATATTAAATGATACATAGATTGGTGAAACCGGAACTTCGTCATTTCCGGTGGTGCTCAATGCCTTCTCCTCGAATGAAAAGTAAGTGACAATCTGGCTTTTGTACCAGCCACGAATTAAACCGTTATCACCACCACCAAATCGTAACATAGCTGTCGAACCTTCCGGCACCACCGGGCAATTTACGATGGTGGAAGTGGTCTCCGTGTCGTAACCGCCATCCATAATTTGCTCAAAACCGGTCACTGTATTCGCCACGTAATCCGATGGCACCGTTACCTTTACCACTTGCCAGAAATCATTATAACCGGCATCGCCCGGTATCACATCAATGATATTCAATTGACTATCGACCGGCATGGATTCTCCCTCTTTAAACAAAACATAAATGGGAGCAGGTGTGGTGGGTTGCACATCGAAATTATAATACTGAATTATTTCACCATTGGGCCCCAAACCTTTAGTAATGAAAGGCGCCTGGTCGAAATTGATGGCTTCATTACTTCCTGGGAGCCCGTTCGATGCGTCACGAATGAACAGTGTTCCGGCTTCATCGCTAAATCTGTCCACCACTGCTTTAGGCGCTTCATCAGGATCCAGCGGTTCAGTCCCCATCATCGAGTTGGTGGAATTATCTTCATCACAACCCAATGCCACCAGACCGGAGAACATCGCAATAATTAAAATCTTGTAAAACATAACAACCTCCATTTAATTATTTACTTTTGTTGAATTACTTACACAGCAAAGTATATGGAGATTGTATCACACAAATATCACGAAAGGATCGTTTTTTTGTAAGGGATGGAGGAAAGGGATGGTTTAATTTTTGATAACTTTAGGAAGGGGAAATAATGGGAATTAGTGGAAATTTGAAACTTGAAATTAGAAATTGGAAGGCTGATGCTTGAAACTGGATACTTGATACTTGACCGCACTCAAGCATTTACGAGGTATTAGAAATTCATTTTTGAAGAAAGCTAATATTCGTTAGTTCCTGGTAAAGCAACCATAATTTCGATTCATGTAGCGCCCATCGCTGATCGGCAAGCATTTCAGCAACGCATATACCAGAATTTCCAAAATCCTTAACAAATATTTCACAACACAAAAAGATTCCAGACGGAACTGCAAACACAGAGGCTTGCGCATCTTTCGGGGCAATTCCACTATGGTTTCCCGATCATCGTCCTTCCGGTCCTGATCGGGATTTCGACCGTCCCGGTCTCAACGATCTTTTTTTTAATTAACCTGAGTAGCTCAGATTTTGAAATCAGTGGATGATTTTATCCGGCTGTGCAAACAGGGACGGTTGCGGTTTATGACGGACAATTCCACTATGGTTTCCCGATCATCGTCCTTCCGGTCCTCATCGGGATTTCGACCGTCCCGGTCTCAACGATCTTTTTT
>CAZVKP010000457.1:0-3264 GCA_964627635.1 uncultured Calditrichaceae bacterium
GCAGTCAGGAAGCAGAATTGCTTGAGCCCGGGGGACATATTAAACCCGGAACATCCATAACAGAGCAAATAACAGGTAAAGCGGAAGTCATTGCAGAGAAATTGGAACTTTTGTTGAATAACCTAAATGTGTTTACAAAACCTGAAAATATGAATCGTATAATCGCCATGGCAGAAAACTCCTCAAAGGCGTTTGAAAATGCAAACCAGATTCTGGTAGAAAATCGGGAAAATCTGAATAGAACTTTTGAACTAAGCAGGCAGGTGACCTTGCGTCTTGATAGTGTTGCACTGGAAATGAATCTGATGGCAGAAGAGCTAAATGAAGTCGTTAGCAGCGATACTTTGAAAGATATTTTATTAAATATTCGGGATATTTCGTTAGAGTTGAGCAAAGCAAATATGGTGAACTTAATTAAAGAATTGGGTGAGGTAATTGCGCAAACCAATGATATCCTCAATCAGATGGATCATGATTTATCACAGGGGAGTGAAACTTTCAATGAAAGTATGCGAAAGTTACGCTCAAGCTTAGAACATATTAATGAAGCCTCACGTCAAATAAGTGAAGATCCTTCAATTCTTATTAGAGGAACAGAACCTGAAGAAATTCCTGATAAAATGTTGGAGAAATAAATGTCAAAAAAAATTATTATCTTTTTACTATTCATTGGATTTGTTTTGTTTGGTTGCGGCAAGCGCTCGATTATTCAAAAATATTATTTGATAGAACCGCCAACCGCTGTGGATACGTTGTCAAATAATGGTAATTCTATAACAGAAGATTTTTGTGAAATCAATCCAACTGAAATTGCACCTGCATTTGCTACTCACAAAATTGCGGTTCGCTCCAAAACCCATCAGATTTCTTATTTTTATTATCATAAATGGGCAGTGACACCGCGTCAGGCAGTCACCGATTTTATTGAGCGCAGAATAAGTGGCGCGAATATTTTTAAAAGAACAGGAGTAGATATTTGGAAATTTAATCCCAAATACCAAATAAGATCGAAAGTGAATGTACTGGAATTTAGGGAAAAAGGAGGTAATGCTGCTGCACATTTACAAGCAGTTATTTGGTTATTTGATAAAGATGAAAAGGCAAATTTATTGGTGCATAATTTTGATAGAACTGTGTTATTGCAACAGAAAAAATTAAACAACTTCTCAAAAGCCATCAGTGAACTTTTACATCAGGAAATCAACGTATTTATAAATAAAGTGAAACGTCTTTTGAAAGAAAGTAAAACAGAATAAGATGAAAATTTTTCAGTCTAAAAAATCTGAACAAGCAACTGATTTCAATTGGGATATTATTGGGGAAGAACTACAATTGCACGGCAAATTAACATTGCCTACAGTTGAAAAATATTATAAAAAGCTTGAATCCGAATTAAAAAGTTATGCTCGTAAAGAAATCCGATTTATTTTAAAAGAGTTGAATCAGATTGACAGTGCCGGCATTGCCGCTCTTCAGAATTTACAAATGCAATTAGAAGATAACGGAAAGATTGTCCACTGGACCGATTTACCTCCCAAAATCCAAAAAGCGGCAGAGACGTTTTCATTAAAAAAATTAAGAGGATGGAAACAGCCAAGTAAAATATCCTGGATTGAAAAGGTCGGTGGATTAGTATATCAGTTTTTCACTGTTGAGGTCCGTTATTTTATATATCTGATGGCGGATACCATGTTTTGGACATTTACCGATATTTTTAATCACAAACATCGGAGAGAGGGATCATTTATAAATCAAGGGGCCCTTATCGGAGCCAACGCAGTTCCTATAATTGGTCTCATCGCTTTTTTAATTGGACTGGTTTTGGCTTTGCAATCGGCTGCCCAGTTGCGGCAGTTTGGTGCAAATATTTTTGTTGTCGATCTTTTGGCAATTAGTATGACGCGAGAAATGGGACCATTGCTCACTGCAATTGTGGTCGCCGGAAGAAGCGGCTCTGCAATTGCTTCAGAGATTGGCACCATGGTGGTAACAGAAGAAGTGGATGCCTTGAAAACAATGGCATTAAACCCGGTGCGTTTTGTTGTGGTGCCAAAAATTCATGCCATGATTGTTTCTTTGCCCCTGTTAACAATTTTGGCGGATATATTGGGTATTTTGGGTGGAATGATTATCAGTTACCTTTATCTGGATATTAGTCCGGCAATTTTTTTCCAACGAACGATAGATTCTATCATATTTAGGGATTTAGTTACCGGATTTATTAAAAGTTTGATTTTCGCCGGTCTTATTGTTGTGACTGCCAGTTATTATGGATTTCGTGTTAAGGGTGGTGCAGAAGGTGTCGGAAAAATCACCACTGCTTCAGTGGTTACGTCTATTTTTTTGGTGATATTGGCAGACAGTGCATTGGGTTTGTTGTTTTATTTTGAATAGTCCGCTAATCTAAATTGTAATTAAATCTTTACTAAAAACAGAAAACTGAAATGCAGCCTATTATTGAAGTGGAAAATCTTTCAACTTTTTATGATGACCAACAGATTTTAAAGGATATTTATTTTCAAATATATCCCAATCAAATTACGGTTATTTTAGGTAAAAGCGGATGCGGAAAAACCACTGTATTGAAAAATTTAATCGGTTTATTCAGACCGGATGTTGGCAAAGTAAAAGTCATGAATTATCAGCTTGAGCGGATTGAAGAAGGTGAATATGAAGAAATGAGTCGGCAGATTGGGGTGTTATTTCAGAATGGCGCATTACTCAATTCGATAAGTGTGAGAGAAAATATAAGCCTGCCCCTTGAGCAGCATACAAATTTATCAAAAAATATAATTGAATTATTGGTAAAAATTAAATTACAGATTGTAGAGCTCACAGGCGCAGAATTTCATTTACCTTCTCAACTTTCCGGCGGCATGCGAAAGAGAGCAGCCCTTGCCAGAGCTCTTGCCCTGGACCCCCCTTTGCTTTTCTGTGATGAGCCGTCTGCGGGACTCGATCCGGTGACTTTACATGCCCTGGATCATTTATTTCTAAAATTAAAAGATGATTTGGGAATTACCATTGTCTTGGTAACCCATGAAATTCCAAGTATCATCAGATTGGCAGATCGAATTATTTTTTTGGATGATGGGACGGTTGCTTTTTCGGGAACTGTTTCTGAAGCACAAAAATCAGGTATTTCTCAAGTTGAAACTTTTTTTAAAGAGGGCTTATCAAAACAGTAATATTACCGGTTAAAATATCCGGCGCATATTTTAAGATCGGAAGAGCGTCGTGTAGGGAAAGAGTGTAGATCTCGGT
>CAZVKP010000458.1:0-3233 GCA_964627635.1 uncultured Calditrichaceae bacterium
GAATAATGCTCGAATTTATCTGAATGGTGAAGATACCGGCCACAAAACGGATTATATTTTTACGCAACTTCCCTTAAAAAATTATAAAGTTAAAGTCCAAAAGTCTGGATATGAGGTTAAACCGGAAGAGAAAGAGGTTGCCCTTAATCGGGAAAATCCCCTGGGAAATGCCCATTTTAATTTGGTTGGAAAGTATGGAAGAGTTCAAATTCAAACCGAGCCGGATGATGGTAAAATTTTTATCGATGGGGAATTAAAAGATGAAGGAATGTTTTCCGGTGAGCTAAATGTTGGTGAACACACCATCAGTTTTGGCAAATTACCGAATTATAAAACACCCCCACAGCGAAAAATAATTATCAAACCCGATTCACCGCTGGAATTAAATATTCAATATTTTCCAAAATTAAAAATTATTGCTGCTGTTAATGGTAAGGGAAATATCATCAAAGAGAACTGCGATATTCTACGTGGCTATACCTATAGTAGAAGTGCGTTTACACCCAGCAATGAGGGTGGACCAGAAGTGGAATTTAATGAGACTTTGAATGATTATGTCTGGAAACTGGGATTTGCATTTCCTTACCGCAATCCCAAAGGAAATGATGCGCTTAAGGTGAATTTTACGCTACCAAGGGCATTAAAATTCAACCAGGATTTTAAGCTACGTTTAACTGCGGCGACTTCTCAGGAAAAATATCCTTTAAGCATGAGTTCCCAAACAGACATTAAAATTAAAGTGAACAATGTATTATTGAGTTATAATTATCAACCCCAAATTCTGGAAAAACTCGGTGGTCTTGATACAGTTGTATGGGATGTTTCTTCAAGCTTGGACCCCGGCCCCAACAGCCTCGAAATTTCCACTACTGAAAAAAATAATACATTTTTTTACATTAAACGAATTGAAATTTTTAATTAACGGCTACTGTAGCTTTTTAGAACATACTTATATCAAAAAGTTGATATAGCGCAATGGATTTATTTTCTGATCATAAATCAAAATTATCTAATGAAAAAGTGTTTGTGCCACTGGCAGAACGATGTCGCCCCCAGACCTTAGCAGATTTTGTGGGTCATCAAGAGATAGTTGGCAAAAGCAGCGTTTTAGCGCAGGAGGTTCAACATTCCCGGGTTAAATCAATGATTCTGTGGGGACCACCCGGCGTGGGAAAAACCACGCTTGCACGGATTATTGCCAATGAAGTTCAGGCGGAATTTCGATCGATTAGTGCGGTAGCTTCCGGTGTTAAGGATGTTCGTCATGTGATTGAACAAGCATCAAAGTTACGTAAGCATAATAATATGAATACCATCTTGTTCATAGATGAAATTCATAGGTTTAATAAAGCACAACAAGATGCGCTTTTACATGCAGTGGAAAACGGTACTATTATTTTAATTGGTGCAACCACAGAAAATCCTTCGTTTGAGGTGATTTCTCCGCTTCTTTCCCGCTCTCATGTGTACCAAATGAAGCCTTTGAGTCACGAGAATGTTCGAAAAATTGTAGAGCGAGCCCTGGAAATTGATGAAGTACTGAAATTCAAAGATATTAAAATTGATGATTGGAATACGTTACTCACTATGGCAAATGGCGACGCCAGAAGGGCACTCAATATTGTGGAAAAAGCGCTGGAACTTGTGTCCGGAGACCAAAAGCCAATCATATTGGATAAACCACTTTACGAAAAAGCAGCACTTCAAAAAATATTATATTATGATAAAGCTGGCGAGTACCATTACGATATCATTTCGGCATTTATAAAAAGTTTGAGGGGTAGTGATCCTGATGCTGCCATATATTGGATGGCGAGAATGCTGGAAGCCGGGGAAGAACCAAAGTTTATTGCCCGGCGAATGTTGATATTGGCTTCTGAAGATATCGGAAATGCTGATCCCAACGCCTTGACCATGGCGACAAATTGTTTTACTGCAGTGAATTATGTGGGTCTGCCGGAAGCAAAGATAATTTTATCACAGGTTGCAGCTTATCTGGCAACCACACCCAAAAGCAATGCTGCAGTAGTGGCAATTAATAGTGCCATGGAGGATGTAAAAAACCATCCGGATGTTCAGGTTCCCCTGCATCTCAGAAATGCCCCAACCAGTCTATTGTCTGATCTTGGATATGGAAAGGAATATAAATATGCCCATGAATATCCCGAGCATTTTATAAAAGAGTCGTATCTGCCTCCCGAATTAGAAGAAAAAATTTATTACCAGCCTTCCAAACAGGGAAAAGAGGTTAACTTTCTGAATCGGTTACAGAAATTGTGGGCAGGAATAAAAAAATATAAAACGGAATAAAAGAAATGAGCGGAATTAAATCGTATCTGGCTGAAAAATATGTATATTGGTTTACCCGATCTACTCTAAAAAGACTAAACGATTATTCGATGAATTATCCCATCGATGCAGGAGAGATCCGCAATGTATTGATTGTTTTACCGCGGGATACCGAGTATCTGGATGCGGCGATTTCTACCATTCAGAAGCTGCGTCAGTTTTATTCCCAATGGCATTACATGGTGATGGACATTGATAAAGTTTTACCACACAAACTCAATCGGCTGGGATTGCCAAATGATGAATTTATTAAGGAGCTTGAGAAAAGCCAGTTCCAATTGGTGTTGGATTTAAATTTTGAAACGGATGATCGAATCAAATATTTGATAACCAAATTAAAAATTCCCTACCGGTTACATTTGAAGACAGAGCCGGAAGAGTATTATAACATTGTGGTGCAGCCTCACCAGGATCCCGCTAAAAATTTTGATTTTGTATTGACCTATCTACATAAAATTTTTGTGAAAGCCGCTTAGGGTAAGGTAATATTTAAATATAACGGTGCCAACACGAAGCCTTTTCTCCAGCTTGATTTAATTCTTTCAATTGCTTGCCGAAAATAAAATACCAGTCACTTGGCTCCATCCGCTCTGAGGTGGAGCCTGGGGAAGTGGAATATTTAACATTTAATAAACTAATTTCACCTTTCCACGTAGGGGATTAATATTAATGTGTCAACGCAACGCATCGACACAAGATTTGGCTAACTGAAACCGAAGCAGTTAAACTTTTACACTTAAGGTAAATTTTTATACCCCAATACTTCCCCATTTTTCCGGAATTCCAATCGGGTGAATTTGTTACCTGACTTTCTGGGAAAAGCCACAACGCCACTGGTTTCAGCACCGTTACTCAGAGTGCCCGGTTTCAACAAATTAGAAAAC
>CAZVKP010000459.1:0-1637 GCA_964627635.1 uncultured Calditrichaceae bacterium
ATATCATTTTTAAATATATAGACCTAAATAGGCTAATGAAAAGACTTTTTTATTCAAATTTTTGATTTTAACTCGTCAATTTTATCTGATTATCCTTCAAAGATATAACACTTGTTCGATGTTAAAACATACAAGTTTTGTTTCTCTTTAACTTTAATATTTCGAAACACGGCATCCACTGGATTAATTTTATACTGTTTTAAATCAATTGATTTGGAAAATTTTCTGCTATTTTTAAATAAATACAGCTTCTGCCTTTTACTATCCGTAATCAACAATTGACCCGTTTTATTTATATCAATTCCGTTAGGCTTTTGGAAATCTGGATGTGAAATTTCCAACAGGTAGTTCCCCAGGTAATCGAACACAAGAACTGACTTTTGTGCCGGATCGCTTACATACACCTCGCCTTGTTCACTGACACTGATTTTTTGCGGCCCCAGAAGTTGCCCTAAATTATTGGTTGCATCACCAAAGGCAAACTGCGGCTCATTAAACCTATTAAATCGGACAATTCGTTTGTTTAAGTCTTCCAGCAAAAAAATATCATATTGTCCGGAAACGGCAACACTGAGCGGCATTTCATAGTAATAAAACGGATCGAGATTATTGGTAAATTCACTCAAGTAATTCAAATTGGAATCAAATCGAACGATTCGGTTGTTATTATAATCCGCTACGAAAATATTCAATGTAAGATGGGCATCCACGTCAACCGGATCACTGAACTGTTCAGGTCCTCTCCCAAATCCCCCGATTTCCCTTTCAAACTGACCGCTACTGCTAAACTTGACCACACGATGTCTCGCTCTATCAACTATAAAAAGATTTCCCTCTGAATCCACATCAATTGCCACTGCATCCTGAAATTTTCCGGACGGTGTATCTTTTCCATCAAAAACAAGCTTTAACTCCCAGGAAGTCTCGGGTTGCCTTGATGAAGTATTTTTTTGGGCAAAAGAGAATCCCACAACAAAAATTATAACTAAGCTTAAAAGGAAAAATTTTACAAAATATGTCATTGTTCTTTTCCGACATTATTTACTTTTGATTTTGATTGATTTTTAGAAAAAAGCGTAATCACTTCCGAAATGTGTCTAACCTGGTTCAGACGATAATTTGCTTTCATATTTACCCGCATTTCAACATTGGATAAGTATGGAAGAAAGATATTTTTGAATCCTAAATTGACTGCTTCCTGGACTCTTCTTTCCAACTGCGAGACCACCCGAACCTCGCCATTAAGACCAATCTCACCAATATACACCGATTTATTGAGAGGGGGATTCTCATTAAAGCTGGAAGCAATTGCCATGGCAATCCCCAAATCAATGCCGGGATCATCAATTCTTAATCCACCTGCAATCTTAACAAAGACATCCGAATAGCCAAAATTTAAATGACAATGTTTTTCCAGTATGGCTAAGAGCAATGCCAGCCGCCGTTGATCGAAACCACTTACCGTTCGTTGCGGTACACCATAATTCGCCCGGGAGACTAATGCTTGCACTTCAGCCAAAATTGGGCGGGAGCCTTCGAAACTGCAAATCACACCGGTACCTATCTGTGCCTCCCCATTAGCTGATAAAAACAGGGAAGAAGGATTCTCCACTTCTTTAAGACCACCTTTATCCATT
>CAZVKP010000459.1:1647-3232 GCA_964627635.1 uncultured Calditrichaceae bacterium
GGAAGAGCGCCGTGTTGGAAAAGCGCGTATATCTATTAGAACGAATCCAATTTCATGAGTAGCACCAAAGCGGTTTTTCAATGAGCGAAGCATACGATATTGATACAAATTATCACCTTCAAAGTAGATCACTACATCCACAGAATGTTCTAAAATCTTAGGCCCGGCAATACTTCCTTCTTTGGTAATATGTCCAATTATAAACAGAGCCCAATTGTTTTCTTTAGCTGCTCGAAAAAGTTGAGAAGTACATTCTCGCACCTGTCCTACATTACCAGGCGCACCAGCTATTTTCTGAGAATAAATGGATTGTATGGAGTCAATAATTACAATTTGAGATTGTAGCTGATTAATTTGAAATAGAATATTTTCCAGCTCGGTTTCCGCCATTAATTTTAATGGTTGTTTATCCATATTTAATCGCTCTGCCCGATCCCGAATTTGCTTTAAGGACTCTTCTCCACTCACGTACAAAACAGAAGATGTCTGTTGGGTTATAGCACCTGCCATTTGCAGCAGCAGCGTGGATTTTCCGATTCCCGGATCACCGGCAATTAAAACAACTGAAGCCGGGATAATGCCACCACCTAAAACCCGATCCATTTCACCAATTCCGGTCAATATGCGCGTTTGCTGCTGATCTTTGATTTCGGATAACAGCATAGGTGTTTGGCACGATTTTGGGCTTTTCGAATCTTTGGTGGCTGTGGCTATTTCACTTTCTTCAAAACTGTTCCATTGCCCGCAATCCGGACACTTGCCAGCCCATTTTAAACTTTCGTAACCACAATTACTGCAAATAAAAATTTTCTTAGACTTTGCCATAATTTTCAAATTAGCTTACGAGAAAATATATAAATTTAATATAGCAACTGGAGTTGCAGGGAGCAAAAATTATCTTGGTTTTTTATTAGATTGAGACGTATGGAAATATCGGGATTGATTCAGGAAAAATTTTTAACTCTCTTTGAAACAAAAACTAACTTTTATAAGCAATACCTTATATTCGAGACAAAAGTACGGCAATCAAACCCAAACCAATATTTGCAAAATCCCTGAAACAATAATCCCGGACCTGTGCCCGGGATTATTAATGATATAATTCCTCCAAAAACGACCTAAGATTGAGAGTTTAAACGGTACTATTTAAAAATCTAAACCCAGTGACCAATAAAATATAGGTTTACCGGTTTTATTTAAATTATAGGGATATGCAACATCAAATTTCATGAGAAATCCCAAAAAGTAAATTCTTGCCCCATAACCATATCCGGCAATCAAATCTTTAAAAACAGTGTTTCCATTTTTATCTTTTTGGAATGCCTGAAAATCCGAAAAACTCCACCATTCGTCACTTCTGTTTACCCAGGCGCTACCGATATCAAAGAATCCAACGCCCCGTATATTAAAGAGAGAGATCGGCGGAAATCCGAGCTGCAAATATTCGATTAAAGGAAATCTAAATTCCGAATTTAGCAGGAAAAATCGATCACCAATGCCTTCATAATAAAAAGCACCTCTCAATGGTGTCACAAATTCAGAGAAAGATACATCATCAATTTCATCCACTAACGGTTCATCATCC
>CAZVKP010000460.1:0-3226 GCA_964627635.1 uncultured Calditrichaceae bacterium
CACTGATCAAATAATCACTACTGCATCCGGTAGGAACATCACCTTCCAAGTCGATATCTAAATTTGAATTAGTGGTTGCAGCACAGCTTAGGACTCCATAGTTACCAAGAGAATCATACATTGCACACCACATGGGATGATCAGATGGGTCTGTTCCATCAGGCAGTCCGAAAGAAGTATTCGTAACAACAACCAATGCACCAGAATCGCCATTGGTTTCATTAAACCTGGCGCGCATCTCCAAGGCATATCCGTAAGCTTCTATAACTGTTGCTTCCGAGCTTGAGGCACCCATAATTGGCATAATTTTAACATTCCAATTAATTCCCGAAACACCTATATTATTATTGCCCTCTGCAGCCACAATGCCGGAAACATGGGTTCCATGTGTTTCTACCTTTAACGTGCCATCATGGTTAACAGCATCCCAGCCATCGTAATCATCAACATAGCCGTTATGATCATCGTCTAAACCATTGCCCGAAATCTCATGTTCATTTTTCCAAAAGCTCAGATCTTCATGGTTTAAATCGAAACCATCATCTATCACAGCAACAATAATCTCATCCCCTAAAGCGGTAAAACCACCAGTGGAAAAATCCCAAGTTTCGGGAGCATCCACATCCGCATCAGTCTTACCATTGGTTTGCCCCACATTATGCAGTGCCCATTGTTCATCAAAGTGTGGATCATTTGGAAAAGTCGAACGAAGTTCCACTAAATGATTGAACTGTGCAATTTGAACTGCCGAATGACTACGGGCTAAAGAAAGCAGTTGAGGAGCGGAGGCAATTGCATTTTGTTGAGACAGTTGTTGGGTATCATATTCCACCAACCAGATATTTAATCTTCTGGACAACAATCTCTTCAAGCGAAAATTAACAGTTTGGAAATCCTTGGTAAGTGACTGAACATTTGCTCCTTTTTTAAGCTGCACAATCATTTCGCCGGATTTTCGCGGTGCTGTTTCTGCAATTGAAAACGATGCAAGAAGTGTGAGACTCAGAATAAACGAAACGAAATATGATTTCAAATCTTCAACTTTACTTTTTTTTAATTCTATTCAGTTCTACATTAAATTTATAGTATTCAAATGAATTTTTCAGTCAAAATTTCATAAACTTATCATCTGACAAAAATATTTAAAATTAAATTGAAAATGTGGAATGAATATCACATTAATGTTATTTAAAAAAAAATATTTTTAAGTTTAAACTATGAGTTAAAATAAGAAAATTTATTTAAAAACTGAAATTGTATTTTTTGAACAGATTCCTTTACAAAAAAAGAAAAAAAATTATTTCTAATTTCACTAATTTAAAATACATTTCAGATAATTTGAATTTAATTTATTAATAAAAGTTATTTTGAGAATAAATGCTTCCTTCTTTTCAAAATAAGGTAAAGTTGCTGTATGCGTATTTGAAAAGCCTATCTAAACTTTCTATAAATGTCCCAGTTCTTACCCCATTAAAAAAAATACTTACGAAAAATGATAAAAGAATAGTTTTTATCTTATTAGTCCTTTCAATGTTACTGATACTTACTTATAGTTTTTTTAATTTTGTTATACCTCAAACTCCCGGTCGTATGACCAGAGCATCAGCCACATTAATACCGGAATTTTCTTTCTGGTCCAAAATTGCATCACTCCCTCTTCCAATTCCCAAGGTACCGGAAACCACCGGTATATTATTACTTTCCTTTTGTACTCTTGCATTTTTTATATATTTATTTGCAATCTATGTAACATGGAATATGAAACCCAAATATTCCACTTTATTGCTCACTGTAATTTCGGGTATGATATTTTTTATGGTTTCGGTAATGGCTTTTCCTAACGTTAATACTGATATTTACAACTATATACTAAGAGGAAGAGTTGCTGCTGTAAATGATGCTAATCCTTATTATGTTGCTGCAGATGAATTTCCCAATGACCCGGTTTATCCATATGCCAGCCATACTTATACTGCAAATCCCGGCGGAAAATTCCCAGCTTGGATGGTATTAAATATATTTCTCGCAGAGATTAGCGGAGATAACGTTGTTACAATTCTACTCGTTTATAGATTTGCTTTATTTTTAATAAATATATTTTCAATTTTGCTGATCTTTTTTATCTTAAAAAAAATAAATCCTGATTTTCTTTTAACCGGGCTTATAATATTCGCCTGGAATCCCATCATTGTGATCTTCGGACAGAGTAAAACCGATGCATTAATGGCTTTCTATTTAATATTAGCTATCTTTTTCTTCGCTTATGGAAGAAAAAATTTGGGTGTAATTTCTATGGCCTTATCTGTTCTTGTTAAATTGATAACACTTCCATTAACTGCGATATACTGGTTGCGAGAGCTCAAGCTTAAAAGATGGCGAGAATTATTAAAAATGACTTTATTGTTAATTCTAACTACAGTGATTATTTACTTACCCTTTTGGAAAAGTCCGGTATTGATTTTCAATCATTTAAGCAATCTGTCAGAAGGAGGGGAATCCACTTCCGGAATTTTGCAATTCGTTGTTCGAATAGCTTTCATAATTTTAATAATAGTTATCGGTTTTTTACAAAACGGTTCCCTCAAAAAACTGTTAATCGGGTGGGTACTTGTAGAATTATTTTTTGCTTTCTTTGTTACAAAAATTGTTCTCTCCTGGTATATGATCACACTTATTTCACTTATCTGCTTAATCAAAGACTGGAGATTATTACTCCTGACAGTGTTAATATCATTTTCTTCATTTAGTATTAACATGTGGGGTTCAATATTTACCAGTGAATTCAAAATTCCGGATATACCTATAAACAGGTTTCTAATATATATTGGAATACCGGCTGCAGTATTAATTTTGATAACTGGTATAATGATTCTTAATTACTTATTGAATCAAAAAAGATTAATAAAAAGCAGGTAAATTAAAATGTAATGAATGTAAGTAAAAGGATACATCGATTTCACCCGTACTGACTATGCACCCCGACATGTATCAACCGTCCCTAATGGGGAGTATTCATTTTATAGTTTATGGGAGTTTTTCCCGATCAGGCTCCCCATCCTAAAAAAGACACAGACTGGCAGTGCAGATTAACACTGAAGATTATTTACCTACAATATCTAACCAAAGATTTTAAGAATTAAATTAGGGACTTTCGCCAGAAATGAAATCTTGGCAAATAACTAATTTTATGCTTTAAAAATTTTCATTTAACCATTAAGCAAGACGA
>CAZVKP010000461.1:0-3226 GCA_964627635.1 uncultured Calditrichaceae bacterium
AACACCGAAAAAATTTCCATTTCGTGAAGTGATCGATTTTAAATAGCCGTCGGGGAGTTTTAGGCTCTCCATGCCACTGTCTAAAAATAGCATTATCCGCTCATCACTCATTGCTAAAATCTTATCTTTTGAAAATAACCATGAATGAATTTCCTCGGGTAATTTTTTTGATTGAACCAAATCATATTGTTCACCGGAAGATGAAATTGTCTGAGCCTTGGCGGGAATATAAAAAAATAAGAAAACCAAAGCTAAAAATATGATAATTAAATTTTTCATAAAATTTTAATCCAATAGTTATTATGCTTTTTTTGTTTTACACCGAATGATATGTTTTTGTTTTATCAATAATAAAATAACAGAATTATTCGTCACGATTTTACCGAATTATCATTAACTTCCGGAAGCGACTTTCAGTTGCAGTTTCCAACTTGTAAAAATATATGCCATTGGACAGGTTAGTTGCATCAAAGCTAACATCATGAGTTCCAACTGCCTTTATTCCATTTTGTAACACCTTAATTTTCTGACCCAATACATTATAGAGTGTTAGTTGAACCTTTTTCGGTCTATTAAGAGAGTATTGAATTGTGGTCGTAGAACCGCTTGGACCGGATAGTTGCACGGGATTCGGATAATTTTGTGACAGTGAAAGCGCTTGATTCGCCGCAATTTGTTCTTTAATCCCGGTTTGTGCCAATCCCAAATAATCCGCAATTCCATGGACCAATGCATATGCAGTTGAATCATAATCACCGGCAGCAGAACAATTCATATCCTCATATGTCAATGCCATCACTTCTTCACCAAAATTGAGCCAGAACCAGCTCTCCGGATAGTAAGGCGGTGTTCCATTCGTCCAGCTCACCTTAAAGTTCCAGGGTTCGATTCCATTCATAAAATAGGATCGTACTCCACCGATAAAATTCTGTTCTAACTGAGTAAAATCAACGGATGTACCTGCAGCGTCGTGATAGTAAAAGTACCGTTTACACAAAGTGGATGAATGCATATTTAAGGCAATTTCAATCGGTTGAGAAGAGTTCATGAGAGTTTCAAACTGATGCTTCAGTGCCAAAGCTTCAGGTTGCATAGATTCTTTATCCCATTCCCTTTCCAGGTCAATGCCATTGGCGTTTTCGCGGGGATAACCCAATTCCACACCATCCGGATTGTACATCGGAATAATATAAAAAACACAGTTTTTTCGCATAAATTTTGAGAACGAATCTTCTGCAATTAAAAGATTAATAATCTCCTCTGTTACCCAAAAACTTTGTACCTCATTGGGATGAGTTCTCGCATGAATGAAAACTGTACGACGTTCCGAGAAATCGGTCGGATCATTTGAAGTAATAATAAATCTCCAGATAGCCCTATTTTGAATACTATGCCCAATAGAATCTACCGACACATAGGCACTCTGTTGCCATTGCTCAAGATCACTCAGTAAATCATTGTAACCATATCCCCAGTCATCTCCATAAAGCTGAATCATACGCTCATTTACAGTACTATCAAATCCACATTTATCCAGGGAATCATTATAGAAAGAGGTATCGACTGACTGCAATTGATCGAATTGTGAATAACCCGGCAAATGGAAAAACAACAAAATACCAAAACATGCCATTAATATATTTTTCAATTTTATCATTGCCTACCAAATTTCAACTTATTACAGAGCCATTTCAATTTAGATTAATTTAAGTTAAATAATTTATGAATTCGATTTATTAGCCTTAATCACATTTAATCGGTTTAGTGAAAGAACAAGTAACCAATAAAGATACCGGCGATGATACCCGCAAAATCAGCGACTAATCCGGCAACAGCCGCATACCTGGTATTGCGAATGTTTACCGAACCAAAATAAACAGCCAGGACATAAAAAGTAGTTTCGGTGGCGCCACGAAATATGCTGGAAAGTCTCCCAATAAAGGAATCGGGGCCAAAATTTTCCATTATTTCGAGATTCATTCCTCTTGCAGCACTACCGCTTAACGGTTTCATCAGCGCCGTAGGTAAAGCCTCGACAAATTCGGTGTTTACATTAAAAAGGCTTACAAAGCTCTCTATTCCGGACACCACATAATTTAAGGCTCCGGAAGCTCTAAAAACACCTATCGCCACTAATATCGCTACCAGATAAGGAATAATTCTTACCGCGACTTTGAATCCTTCTTTGGCGCCTTCTATAAAAGTATCGTAAATATTTACATTTTTAAACAAGGCATAGAGAATAAAACTGATAATAATACCAAAAATGATAAAATTGCTGAATGTATTAGAAATTCTTGAAATTGTATCCTGAGGTATCATCGAAAAATAGATGACCACACCAATAATTATGAGTGTAAGTCCACCCAAATACGCCAGAATAACCTTATCAATCAGATTAATTTTTTGAATTATGGAAGTAAAAATCAATCCGATCATAGTACTAAAAAAGGTAGCAATCATAATGGGCACAAAAACATCGGTTGGATTGGCTGCACCCACCACAGACCGGTCAATCAAAATCGTCAATGGAATAATTGACAATCCGGAAGTATTTAAAACCAGAAACATGATTTGTGCATCCGTTGCCGTCTCTTTATCTTCATTTAACCCCTGCATTTCTTCCATTGCCTTTAAACCGAGGGGGGTTGCTGCGTTATCTAATCCCAGGAAATTTGCCGAAAAGTTCATAATTAAAGACCCAAGTGCGGGGTGATCTCTTGGAACTCCCGGGAAAATCCTGGTAAAAAAGGGCGCGATGAGTCTACTGAAAAATTTAATAATGCCACCCTTTTCGCCTATGTTCATAATACCAAGCCAAAATGCCATCGCGCCTGTTAAATAGATTGAGAGCTCAAAACCGGTTTTAGACATATCGAAGACAGATTGTATTATATTGGGAAAGACTTCAAAATCTTGAAAGAATATCAGGCGGACCATTCCAACGACAAAGGCAACCAAAAAAAAGAAAACCCAAATATAGTTTAATATCATTTAATTCCTTTTCACTTTAAAGTACTTAATTTACCCATTGGCATTTTTGTTTTTTCGGAAAAATATGATATTGAATTAGTAAAATTCATTTTAGCCACTTTTCAAATTCCGATTGTACTTTTTAGATGCTCAACAATACAATAAAATAATTGGTAATATAAACTCATATTACATTAAAATGCTTGTAGAATTTTACAAAAAACATGTACTATTTTACTTTAAAAATATGGAA
>CAZVKP010000462.1:0-3216 GCA_964627635.1 uncultured Calditrichaceae bacterium
CTATGAACAATTAGTTCATGTGCCGTTAATAATTCGGTTTCCATCAAGATTCAAAAGCAATTCAAGAGTGCGGGAACAGGTACAGTTCTCCGATTTGTTTCCTACAATTATAGATTTAGCCGAAGTTGACAAAAACAGAGTTAATGTAAATGGATTTTATAGCTTATGTAATTTTGAGAATTTAAAGAAACGTGATTTCACCATTGCCGAGAACCGGGCTCCTAAAAGTATGAATAGCATTTTACTACAAATGATCCGCACTGATGAATATAAATTGATAAACAAATCGAATGGTGAAAATGAGCTTTATAACCTCCGCAATGATCCAGGTGAATTGCATAATCTCGCAGATAAAAAACCAGAAATTGTTGAAGAACTGATTCAAAAACTTGGAAATTGGAAACAGAGCCAGAAAGGTCATCAGTTGGAAAAAACAGACGCAGACATGGATGCGGTTTTAGTAGACCGTTTAAAAGCCCTGGGATATATGTAAAGCGGGGATCATTACATTACTTAACTTACCAAACTTCACAAATTTTAGCCTATGGAATTAATTTTATTAGCTGGCGTGATATTATTTGTAATGTTGATACTGATAATAGCACGACCGGAAATTGCCACTTTACTAGTATTGTTTTTGCTTTATACCAATATTCCGGTGTTAATAAAACAGAATTACAATTTACCGGAATTTATAGCTGCTTCATTTATATTGTTGCTTGCCTTACCTTTAGCAAATTACATACTTATAAAACGTCAGAAACTAATCATTGATTATCCGTTATTACTCATGTTGCTTTTTCTTGTTGTTGTAATTCTTTCTTCATTTTTTGCCAAAGACAGAACTCTTGCTTTCAAGTGGATTCTGAATTATATGTTTGAGGGACTAATCCTTTATTTTTTAATCATTAATGTAATTCGAAATCAAAAAATGCTCAGGAAAGCAATGTGGGTGTTAATTTTCTCCTGTACACTCTTGGGAAGCTTAAGTTTAATACAAGACATAACACGCTCTTATCATAATGAGTATTTTGGTTTAGCCCAACGAAAGATTGAATTGGAAGAGGGTGAAGTACTCGATCGTTCCCGCGAAAAAGTTGGCGGTAAGGATCGTGCAGGTGGTCCACTTGGAGAATCAAATCGTTATGCTCAAATAATGATGACAATCTTACCATTTGCACTGTTTTTTTTCTGGGGAGAAAATTCTCTTAAAATTCGTCTACTGGCGGCATTAACAGGTCTTCTTATTTTGAGCGGGATTATGCTCTCATATTCGCGCGGTGCTTTTGTGGCATTGGTGTTAATCTTAATTCTCTTAACTTTTTTAAGATACGTTAAAGTTTACCAGACCATACTTTTTCTTCTGATTTTTATTGTCATGATGTTTATTGCAGCACCAGGTTACGTTTCACGGATTGAAACAATACTCGGGGTGGAAGGAATGTTTTCAAAAGAAGCATCTTATCAACCCGATGCAGTGACCCGGGGGCGAACCACAGAAATGCTCGCTGCGTTCATGGCATTTTTAGACTATCCGTTTCTTGGGGTTGGACCGGGTCATTATACACCCTATTATTCTGAACATTATCAGATGGATCCCGATATTGCACTGAGAGTTCTCCCTAAAAATCGGCGTGCACATACCCTTTATTTTGAATTGATGGCAGAAACCGGAATACTGGGATTTTGTGTGTTTATGGCATTCATTTTGGTAATCTTATATCGTCTGTGGCAAATTGGACGGAAAGAGATAAAACAAAGGCCGAAAATTGCCAATTTATCAACTGCGCTGCTTATTAGCATTTTAGCCTATTTTTTTACTGCTATTTTTCTGCATTTAGCATATATCCGATTCTTGTGGGTAGTCCTTGCGCTGGGAGGAGCAGCAATCCAGATTTATGAGTCCGAATATCTTATGGCGGATCGGAAAAAAGCGTCTTTGAAAAACAATAACATTGTTGTAAATGAAGTTAGTTAAATTATAAACAATACTTCCTGCAATAAAGCCTGAATACGGTTTATATTGATGCGATATAAAGAAAGGAGATTTTATGATAAATAACATAATATGGATAATTTTAGACAGTTGTCGCTATGATTCTTTTATTTCGGCAGAACCTCAGTATTTTACAAAAATTGGCAATATTGAAAAAAGATATAGTTACGCCAGTTGGACTGCACCTTCCCATTATACGTATTTAATGGGAATGATTCCACATACATCACCAGTTGGGGTATTCGCATCTGATGTATATAAAGAAGAATTTAAAAAGTGGAGTATTCGCACCGGAGCTGAGAATCTCACATTTAAAGATTTTGTCCCGGAATTAAATTTGGTGAAAAGGCTTAATGAATTAGGATATAAAACGATTGGAAAAGTGAGCTTACCAGTTTTGAACCCCAAAACTTCAATTTCCAGATTCTTCCATGAATATAAGCTGATGGAAGATCATAATGATTTTAAAGGAATGGTGGAAGAAATAGAATTCACAAATAGTCAACCTAGTTTTTATTTCTTAAACCTTGGAGAGACCCATTATCCCTATATGCTCAAAGATAAGGAATTACCGCATATCTCCGGAGTTCATGGTGTGTTCAAGCATATGGACGATTTTATTATTCATGAGGGAGACGAAGGAAAATTTAATGCAGGCAATTTCTTTACCCATCCTGAAATGCGGAGGTTAAAGAAGCAACAAATTCAGACGGTAAGATATTGCGACGAAGTATTTACAAAGCTTTTAGATAAGTGTCCCTCAAATACATATTTTATTATTACCTCAGATCACGGTGAACTGTTTGGTGAGGATGGGTATTTTGGGCATGGTCCCATTATGCATGAAAAAACTTTTGAAGTTCCGTTTATTGAAGGAATTAAAAAATAATAGATATAGTTTGATCTCAACTTTAATTTATACACTATAGGAATTTTGATATTTCCTCATTGACTATCTTAAAAACTCATACAATAAATGTAATAAATGATTCTATGGGCAACAACGATATCCTTGAAATTGCTAGGCGTGTAGATTGGCGCTTCCTGTTGCCGAATCCAATTCTGGGTCGAGTCGCATATTGGGGGAAAATGGATGAGTTACATTTAAAGGCAATCGGTCATTTTAGTGAATCACTTGTTATTTTGAATCGTGAGTTTTTAAATGATTATGATGTCAAAGGAAAGGAACCATTTGATTTGATAGTTTTAAAGACGCTATC
>CAZVKP010000463.1:0-3210 GCA_964627635.1 uncultured Calditrichaceae bacterium
GACCACCGAGATCTACACTCTTTCCCTACACGACGCTCTTCCGATCTTTTGTCATATCTTTTTCATACGCTTCAATAGCCATTTTTAGAATTTCCTGTGATTAGACAAAAATATAATGCGATCTGCGGTAGGTGAAAAAATAGGATCAAAAACCCGGGCTTCAGTATGAAAAAGTCTTTGCTTTTCCAGGGTTTTTAAATCGATAATATACAGTTCGGATTGTCTTGAATTGTTGCTGAGTGTATAGACGATTGATTTTCCGTCGGGAGACCAATCATAATTTCCAACGGAGAAACCAGGATGGTTGGTAATTTGTACCGGATTTAAATTATTTGGATTCGATAAAAATAGTTGAAAATTATCTTGCACACGCGCACCAAAGGCAATTGACTTCCCATCGGGCGACCATTGGTGAAGCTGCTCAAATCCTGTATTTGCATTCAATTTATGTGGCTCACTCCCGTCATCATCAATTATCCAGATACTATGTTGATGAATAAAAGCAATTTTATAACGGTGTTGGGGATCCAAGGAAGTCGGATCTTTAACACAAGATACAGCAAACAAAAACAGCATTAAAATTAAAAGATAAGATTTTCTTAGCATGATATTAATATCCCAAAAAGGTAAAACATTTTTAGTTTACGCTAACTGAAAACGTTAATGTATTAAACTGTAATGTAATGAATTTATTTGTATCACATTGATTCTCATTTACGATTTATGAGTTTTCTTAGTAATTTGGTTTTATCTTCATCATTTAATTTACTAAAATCGCAAATTTCATCATATCATTTTTGATTAATAAATTGTTATCCATTTTATATTATCACCTATCGATTTTATTGAATTCCTATACAGCTATTATTTACAATAATTAACCTCTGCAAAACCTTCAATGCCCATTATTATAATCCTAAGTCAAGGATCTTTACAAATTATCTCCATAACTTGAAACCATTCCCAAACTTACTTCTACTTTTGGGTGATCTGGTAGATTACCTAATTTTAAACCTCTTCCCCTTTGCAATTTGTTTACTATTGGATCATGTATAACAAAATAAAAAACTTGATCTCTGAATCTTACGGGAACTTGCGGATATTTTTCATGGGCAAGTTTAAAACCCCGTTTCTTCCCAAATTTAACTATACTCTTAAGATAATTAGTATCTTCCTGTAATTGTCCTGATATTGACAACACATAGACATCCTCCGGGTATAAAAGGGCTTCTGAAAAATCAAATATTGGATGTTTTTTTAATTCGATATTTTTTAATTTTAAAGGTACCATTTTCACAATGAGGTTATTTCTTGTCAATAATAGAACATTTCTTTTATCATTCAAATTTATAATGAACCGCCTATTTTTATGATTTTTTTAAATATCTTTAGGTATCAAAATATTCTTTTCCGCCCATTGAACTTGGAAATTTACGAGTATTTGATTTTTTTTATAAAGTTCTGTGTAGTCTGCAATATCACAGCCTGAAATATTAAATATTACAGAATCCTGAAAGCAAATTTGGTCAACGTACAGATTAGAGACCCAGTGATCGGTGCCGCCTGCTCCAAAATATCTGAAATGCAGCAGCGGTTGTCTGACGGATTGGTAAATCTTACTGCTTAACAGTATTTCAACTTTATCCGGTATTACGTGAGAAGGTTTAATAATTTGACTGAAGCAAACTACATTAATAGCGAGAATTAAGAGTAATGTTTTAGTTTTTAACATAAAATTACCTTACTATATATTTACTCATGATTAATGTGGCACCTTAGCTTTGAGCGTTATTGGTTCTAATCACTCTTTGCTCAAAATTTCTGCAGATTTTCTACCCGCATATGATCGGTCATTTACATGCATTGTCAGCTACTAATTTTCAGAAATTTTTCCTGAAAAAACCTTATGGTTTACAAAACATCCCACCACCAGTCAATATTATCGTACTTTTTCAATCTCTCATTTATTATATCTAAGTTAATAGCTTCCGGATCAAATTCCTCACCCCACCACTCAATATAGGATTCGTGTTCTTCGTGATTAGGATCGTTTATTGCTTCCAAAAACTCTTCAAAACCCCATATTCCCCCCACATCTTCTGGCGGACCCGCTCTTTTTCCTTTTACGCAGACCGGATAATCCATTTTGGGGTCAATCGGTAAGATTTTCTCTACAATAATTTCATGTTCCCAGCTATCACCAAAATCATATTCGTAAATAAATTTGCTTTTTTCTGCCGGGGCTATTTCCGATATTCGATATTCGCGTTCATCTATTACGGGCTCCCAATCCTCTTCACTCGGAATACTATAATACTCACCGTGGATGATGAATTGGTGTAAATGGCTATTGGTCCAATCCATTGCAATCTGAATTATTTTATGCAAATCGAATAATGTTGTGTGACTGGAAACCAGCAGCCTTCTCCAGATTGGCGGTTTGCTACCTCTGAGGGTTACTTTGATCTGATAAATATTTTCTGTTAACGGCTTTTTAGAAACCATATTCCTATACTCACTTTCCGGTTTAAGATGTTAAGACAGCTAACACTCAAAATCATTTGAGAGGGAGGAGTAACTGCCATAAATAAATCCTCCCTAACGGGACGTTGATTCCATGCATTTCTTGTTTTACCAGAATTTTCTGATTGGTTTTGCATTATTGTGTAAACACCCATGCTTATCCGTTGCAATTGTAGAACAGTATGCTTAAATAAAGCAACCGCTTGCTCTGGTCCGGCACAAAACCAGCCAAACCACTCCGCTGCTGTAATCCGCTAAACATGAAGTCCTCTGTTTTTGTCAAATTTTGTTGGCAATTTATCCGATCTCTCTTTCCGGAACGTAGAAATCTTTTGCAGTAAGATTACATTTTTTTGCAATTCTCTTGCAATAGGCTAAACGTCCTGCATTTTGATTGCGGGAATCGGAGCCAAAAACAAATTTTAAGCCTCGTTCTTTTGCCATATTTATAAATTCTTTGTGCGGTGTGTGCGACATGTCGTTGATTTCGATCGCGATGTTTCTTCTCTTTGCGGCTGATATAATTTTATTCATACGTTCCTCTGTCCACAGAGTATAGTAATCACGGGCAATACATACAGGCAGAAAAAGTGGCCACCCAAATATGTTCAGAGGTTCGTTTTCCAGGATTTTCATTGTATAATCCATATATCTTGCCATAAATTCATCTGCGTCTTCCACATAAGT
>CAZVKP010000464.1:0-3204 GCA_964627635.1 uncultured Calditrichaceae bacterium
GCCGGCGACCACGTCTTCTCCCTGGGCGTTGGGCAGCCATTCTCCGTAGAATTTATTGTCTCCGGTGGCGGGATTTCTGGTAAAGGCAACACCGGTAGCGGAATCGTCACCCATGTTTCCATAAACCATGCTTTGCACATTTACCGCAGTGCCCCAGTGTCCCGGAATATTATTCAAACGGCGATAAATAATGGCTCGTTCGTTGTTCCAGGATTCGAATACCGCACCAATAGCCCCCCATAACTGATCCAGGGGATCTTCCGGGAATGGTTCTCCAGTATGCGCTTCAATAGCCTTTTTATAATCGGACACCAATTCTTTTAAATCATCAGCAGTTAATTCTACATCAAAACTAACACCACGCTCTTTTTTCTTTGCCTCAAGGGCTTCCTCAAACGGGTCCACATCATCTTTGCCTTCCGGACGCACACCCAACACGACATCCCCATACATAGTTACAAAGCGACGATAACAATCATATCCAAATCGGGGATTATCTGTTTTTTTGATAAGACCCTGGACCGTATTATCATTTAATCCCAGGTTGAGCACAGTATCCATCATACCAGGCATGGACATTCTGGCACCCGAGCGAACCGATACCAACAAAGGATTTTCAGTATCACCAAATTTGGCATCCATTGCATCTTCAACCCGGCGAAGATTTTCCATAACAGCTTCCTTCAAGCCTTCAGGATATTGATGATCGTGATCATAATAATAGGTACATACGTCCGTAGAAATTGTAAAACCCGCAGGAACCGGGACATCTAGATTTGTCATTTCCGCAAGGTTGGCACCTTTGCCACCCAGCAAGTTCTTCATATCTTTAGCTCCATCTGCCTTCCCATCGCCAAAGAAATACACATATTTTTTAGTCATACAACAACCTCCTTAAAAATTTTATCCGTTCCGTGTTCAGTAGAATACCGATAATTTTCAACTTTTTGTAATAATTTTAAGTTGGATAATTTAATATCTGATGCTAAAGATTCAAAACACTAAAAAATTTCAACTGTTAACTTGCACACTGTACATCATTTGTATATTATTTTATTAAGCTATTGCATAATGTATATTATTGATATTTATCATTTCTTATTTCATTTATATCAAAGAAGCTAATAATTTCAACAACAATCCTTATAATCTCCTTTGAACAAAAATTCACATCATTAAAATCAGTATCCTTTGAATAGAAATGCACAAAAAACTTTTAATCGTAGATTTTGTAAAGTGACTAAGAGCAGTCCGACAAGAATCATTTCTTGTCGGTAAGTAACAGCTCCAATTCTATAAAATGCTTTGGGATAACATAACAATTTTCAATTAGGTAGAACATTAAGAGAGGTCTGAAGGTGAGAGCGACAACTAAGGATAGTTGCCGCACTATCTGGCATAGCAATAAATACATTTATATTTACAGGGTGTTTTTTTATAATCACCTATATCAATGGAAGCGGTGCATCCGCAACCTTGTCGTGTTGCCAATTGGCGTTCGCTCACCCGATCATGCCCAAGTCTATTCAATAATTTTCCATTAATACAGTGTCCCTTTCTCATACCCTGGATCTTTAATAAGGCGTCGTTTGAACAGCTAAATAGCTGAACTCCGTAAAGTGAAGCGAGATCCACCATATCCTGTAAAATTTCAAGTGTTTTCTTTTGATCAATATTCACAAATTCAAAGTTTGGCTGTTGTCGGACTCGCTTGATTACTTTAGGATAAAGATTCACCACGCTCACATAACATCGTTTTGCTCCCATTTAACTCACTGTTCTAACGTAGTTTCGGAATAGTTTAATGTCATGGTTGGTTTGTAATTCACCCCCTTGTCGATAAAAAACCAACGGATCGTAACGCCATACCAGCGAATCCGCACCATAAATGGAAACTAAGTTTTCCATTTGAAGAAAGGCATCCTTTGGTGAAATTAAATCGGGTTCGAGCAGGAAGTTAGGCGGATTTATTGTAAAATGAAAAAACAACCGGTAATCATCAAAAAATAAATAATTATTAATTAAAGACTTATAATTTCGCGACCAGAAAACAATCCAGGCTAATTCCCGAGGAGACAGCGATACTTGTTTCACCTGTTTACGGTTCATAGGATTAGGGACATCAACATAACCTTTACGAATATGCGCCATGAACCATTTAAGATAAAAAGCCGGAATATCAGTGCGCCGGCTTGCAGAAATGACTGTTTTCATTTTAATTCAATTTTTGTCTTTTAAGAAAAATGTAACAGGAATTATTCGGGAAATCCAGTGGGTAATGAAAGTCACGCAATTTCTTACCTGTAGCAGTAATAATCATTATTTATAAGGATAATATATCAGGTCAATTATTTAATCCCCTAATTTAAAATTATGATAGGCATGCAAAATATTTTCCAGTTGAGTTTCAATTTCACGTTGCGAGAATCCCTTTGTCCAGTCTTCCATAAGATACCGTTGGGGATTATCCAATGCGATGCGAATAATATTTTCCAATGGGATTAAGTAATAATCATAAAGTTCATCAATTTTATGACATTGAACCCGAAAGTTAATTGATGATTCGTTTTGATGGTTGGTGGCAACTGTCTCTGATAATAAGCTTACATTAGATTCTCGCAACAATGTGATTCCGAGATGCAAGTTTCCGATCCACTTGCCCACCCGGTTAAAATCCAATAAAATATTTGCTCGTCTATTGGTGAACACCACACCGGATTGGATATCCAATTTTGAGTCCAAATACTTAATATTGCTAAGAAAATAGACATAAAGATTTTCCAAATCCTCCATTGCCCAGCGATTTATGGGGTAGTTTTCAGCATCCAGACTTCTTCTCTTTCGTTTTGGTAAAGTGACTACCGGTTGGTTAATCGAGGCATTCTTACGATGAAAATCAAACATCCGCATCAATTCGGAGAATGACATTTGAAAATCGGAATCGCTTACTCCCAAATGATCGAAGTTTAAAAATACAGCCAATTGTGTGAAAAGATCCAGGGGATATGTTAATCCTTCCGCATAGGGTGAATAATAAATCACTTTAACCGGATTACCATTTAAATGATTACCAATCAAATTTTTTACCAATTGATTTGGTGTAAATCTATAATCAGCAAAATTCAAATACTCAATTTGATCGGATAAATTTAGCGATTGAATATGTTCAATCGGATTTGAACCGCATATGGCGATATAGCAATG
>CAZVKP010000465.1:0-3201 GCA_964627635.1 uncultured Calditrichaceae bacterium
TCTTTTAGAGTTTTACTTATCCCATCCACCACGGCTTCACAATTATTCAAAACCTTTTCATTATCAAATCTCAATATATTTAATCCCATTTGATCAAGCTCGTCGGTACGAATTTGATCATAATTTATTTGTTCCTCTAATTGATGGATATTGCCATCAATTTCAATAACCAACTTGGTCTCCGGGCAATAAAAGTCAGCAACAAAATGAGCAATCGGGTGCTGCCGTCTGAATTTAAATCCCATTAATTTCCTGTCTTTAAGTTTCTCCCATAACGCATTCTCTGCAGGTGTCATATTTTGTCTCAATAGTCTTGCCTTCTCAAAAATCTCTTGTTTTGCACCGAAGAATAAACTGCTGTTTGAAGGCATTTGATTCTCCATCTGTTTTATACCTAAACCCCCACCTTTTTATACCTCAACCCCATCCTCTGGGCGTTGAATAACAACCAAATACTTGTGTACGCCCTTCCCCTTCTCCACTTTGGAGAAGGGAGACCAGGTATTAAACTGAGCCGTGTAGCCTGTTTGGAGAAGGGGATGAGGTTTAATCTCCCCTTCCCACAAAACGACTTTCTCTGCTTCTACCGCTCTGCGGTAAAACCGGTTGCTCTGTCTAACAGCAGAATCCGGAATAATATTTATTACCTCACCCCTGTTCCCAGGGATTCTCCTCCCTGTCCAGATAAGCTTCTCCCAAGAGGAGAAGGTGAGGGGCAACTGGAAATCTCCTGTGTTCTGGGAAGGGGTGAGGTGTCAAATTTTATCATATTTCTGATATACGCAGTTCAATCCTCTTGTTTTAATTGTGCTCATCATTAAACCTTTTTTCCTTGTCCTCCCAAAATGGGGTGCAGTGGTAACGTTAAACTGTTAGACCTCAACCCTATCCTCCCGGACGCTAATTAAAGTCCAAATTTTTGTCTAAGCCCTTCCCCCTCTCCAACTGTGGAGAAGGGGAAGGGAGACCAAGTATTAAACTTAGCCGTGTAACTTGCTTGGGGAAGGGGATGAGGATAATTCATCCCCCTTATCAATTTTTATCATTTTTATTACCTCAAAATGCCATTTGCGGGATTGCCGCATGTTTTGAGGAACTGCTTGTGAGCAGCTCACTGATTTTGGTTTTTAAGACCGGCACCACAAACGGCTTTTCAAAAAAACAATCTTTTAGCATGTTTTTCATCTGCATTGCTGAATCGGAATGCGGGAAAGCGGTGATCATAATGAATGGTATACGGTTATCCATTCCTTGAACATATTTCATGAGCTGCACACCACTTCCATTGCTGATGTATATATCCGATATAATCACATCGATATGCATGGTTTTTAATATGCTTATCGCTTCCCAAAAATCGGACGTTAAATGGATGTCATATCCCTCATCCTCAAGTTCGAAGCGAAGTGCCTGTCGAACCGATCTTTCATCCTCCACTATTAATATGCTTGGCATTTTAAAACCTCCGCACTTTTTATATTATATATGGCAATTGACGTACCATAAATATTCCGTGAACGACGAAATAGAAAGCAAGGTAGCTAACAACTTGTTTATAAACTGTTTAGAAAATTTATTTTAGAAAAGAGAAATGGAGATCAATTTGGGTATGGGAATGATCGTTCCCATACGATGGGAATGATCATTCCTAAAATGGGAATGATCATTCCCATCGGGTTAAACTTTTCAATCCCAGGCGTTTCAGTTTGGTGCTTATCCATTTGCGGCTCAGCTTGGAATATTCGGATGCATTTTTAATGCTCCAGAAGTTTTCTTCCATCAGGCGGGTGAAGTAAATTTTTTCGAAATTATCCAGCGATTTTTTGTAGGGCAGGAGTGAGCCGTTTTCCTCCAAAACCGGATTTGTTTGAGTGCGTTCATCAAGCGTATCATTGCTTTCTGCCTGCTTTAATTTCCGAAATGACAGATCCTCCGGATATATTCGTTTTCCTTCGCAAAACACAAAAGCATCTTCCACAATATTGCGAAGCTCCCGTACGTTACCGGGAAAGTCATAAGATTCCAGTATCCGCATGGCGTCTTCAGAAAATTGGAGTTTTTTATTTCTTTGCCGGTTAAAGTCATCCAGAAAAAATTGCGCCAGGGGACGAATATCCTGTGGTCGTTCCCGAAGCGGCGGAATTACCAGATTGATAACATTGAGCCGGAAATAGAGATCTTCCCGGAATTCTCCCTTTTTGACCTGTGATGCCAGATCGCTGTTGGTGGCGGAAATGATCATCACTTCCACTTCAATGGCATGTTTGCCCCCCACGCGGTAGAATTTACGTTCTTCCAGCACCCGTAAAAGTTTGACCTGAAGATAGTGGGGAAGTTCGCCAATTTCATCCAGAAAAATAATCCCGCCGCGAGCGTGCTCAAATTTGCCTTGTTTGGTTTCGTATGCACCGGTGAACGCACCTCTTTCGTGACCGAACAACTCACTCTCGATCAGGTTCTCCGGGATGGCGGCGCAGTTGATAGGCACAAACGGTGCCTGCCGTCGGCTGCTCATTTGATGAATCGCACGAGCTATCAGGTCTTTACCGGTGCCGCTTTCACCCTGAATGAGACAGGTGGTTTTGGCGTCTGCAGCCACTTTTTCCAACTTTTTGATCAATTCTAAAATCTGGGGAGAGTTACCGATAATCCGGAAATCACTGAACTGCTTTTGAATGGTTTCCTTCAGAATGCGGTTTTCAATTGCCAGTTGATCTATTTGCCGTTTTTTCTTGAGCATATTTTCGATTCGCAGTGACATTTCGTCCAAACCAAAGCCTTTGGAAATAAAATCATTCGCCCCGGCTTTCATGGCATTCACCGCATTTTCCACTGATTCATAAGCAGTCATGGCTAAAATACCGGGCTGATACCATTGTTCACTGGCAGTTTTGATAACCGTTAATCCGTCACTGATATCCGGCATCATCAAATCCGATACCACCAGATCAAATTCATTTGACTGCAGCAATTTGAGTGCGGTTTCGGCGTCCGATGCGGTTGAAATCTCATACTTACCATGATCCTGAAGATGAAATTCAATTCCCCGCAGCATGGATGTTTCGTCATCTACAATAAGCAGACGATTCATATTGCGTCCCTTTTGTTTTGTGTTTGAACCTCGATCCCATCCTATTTTTACCTCAAACCCCTGCCTTTTTATACCTCAACCCCATCCCCTGGGCGCTGAATGACAACCAA
>CAZVKP010000466.1:0-3198 GCA_964627635.1 uncultured Calditrichaceae bacterium
TTCAGCAGTTTTACACCTTGTTCCATAAACAAGGGAGTGAATTTTTTGTAAAGCCGCAATGTAAATTTTCGCCCACTGGAATTAATAAACTTTCCCTGGTTGAGCAATCTTTTTGGATCTAACTGCTCCTTCATGGCCTCCAGAGATTGAATTTGCTGAGCGTAACCATTCCTCAACATGCCTCTGAGAAAAGGTAAATTCCAAATGCCCACACCATAAGGTTTACCCCCAAAATACATGGCACATTGGGTCATAAAAGGGACCAAACCCAAATATAATTTGTGACGCAACGTTTCTGTATCGGCCAGAATAATTGTCTGTAACAAAATTTCGGCGTTGTTTAAGACATGCCCTTCGGTTTTTACCGGATTTCCGGTCCAGTCTGTGATGGCTGCCTGCACAAACTCCATATAATCGGGAAATTTTTCCAACGGAACAACGGTCTCGCTCACCAGCATGGATGGCCCTTTGGGTTTCATCTCCACCGGCAAATAGCGATGATCCCATAGTTCATGAGCGATCTCCGTCGATAACCGCTGATAGGTTAAATCACGATAGCGATGCCGATTCCTATCCGAACGAAAAACCGGACTCTTAAGTGCTTTTTGATAATCTGATCTTGAGTCAAACTCCAGAACGACCACATGATCGAGGTGTTCAAACTTTTGAATGGTATGCATTTCCTGGCGGGTTCTGGTCATTCGCACTGCATCGGCTTCCGCTATTGCCTCTTCCAATTCTTTGGTTAATTTATCCTGCTTCACTTCACGAGTTTTTCGCAAGTAATAAGGATCGAAATAGATGATTGAACTGGGCGTGAGTTCCCACTCCTCCAATAATCCCACAAATTTGGTAACCGACTCAGCCTCATTAAAAGAAAAAGCGTACGGTTTGGATACATAACTGAGCGGTTGAACCTTTAACACCACCCCGGCTACAATCCCGATTTGGCCTTCACTTCCAAAAATTTGATCGAACAGCTCATCTTCAGGGGACACAATTTTCCACTCTCCGTCCGGTTGCAGATACAATATGGCTTCCACTGAATTTTTAACATGACCATATTTATATGCACCTATCCCCAATCCACCGGTAGCAATCCAGCCACAGATTGTGCCGGAATTGGCATTGGTAATATCCTGCAGCAGGGCGAATCCCTGGTCGCGCAAATACTTTCGCACATCCGCGAAAATCACGCCGGGCCCAACCATTAGATACTGATCTTGTCTGTTTAATTGATAAAAGTCCAGGTGCGATAAATCCAGTATAATTTCGTGATTTAAGGGGATGCATCCGCCGAATGGCCAGGTTCCGGCTCCCCGGATGGTATATTTTACTTTATTTTGATAGGCAAATCTCACAAATTTTTGCAGATCGTCATATGTTCCGGGTCTCACCACAAATTGAGATTCTATATTTAGCAAGCTGTTTTTTAACAATGACGGAATAAAAGCAGTGCCGGAGTCCCCATGATATACTTCCTTTTGGACCGGATTAAGGGCAAACATAACAGAAGCATCACTCAAAATTCCCTTCAGTGCGGAGTAAATTTCATTATCCTCTGAAAAATTTTTCTGCGGGGTTGTGCCTTGATAGTTTTCAAATAAAAGCTTAACCGCTTTCTGCTGTTCCTGAACCCGATATTTTGCAGATGAATTGAGTAGAAAATTAAAGGGATAATGACTGGATTCATCGTTCATAAAAAATGGCCTTATGATTAATATTGTATTTTCACTTATTCAAAATAAACCAAAATTAATGATGATTGATCACAAAATATAGACAAATGTCACAAAATGGAAATACATTATGAATATTTTTAACCGATAATGAAAAAGTCGTTCAGATAACCATCTAAATTATCGACTGCGTCTGCAAAAAATTAGCAGAATTATTATTTTTGGAAGAACCGCCGGGAAGCAGCCGGTTTTCGTTTCTGCTGTAAATGAACTTCGTCTATTTCATGAGTCATATATCATCCCAACACTTTCTTTGACAGACTAAATTTATTTACTAACTGTTTATATCATGGCTTTCAATGTTTTATAGCGGTTTTTAATTTTAACAGATTAAGATCACTTGACTATATCAATAATAATTGTTATTTTAAACTGAAAATAAGTTCAAAAATTCTCGTATTATTGGTATCATACTATAAAGCAAAAAAATATATAAGGAGGAAACGTTATGGAAAATGGTAACGGCATGGATTTTTTAAAAGGTCTTTTTATAGGCGGTGTCATCGGTTCGGTTGTCGCCCTTTTATATGCACCGAAAAGCGGTCAGGAAACCCGCGAAGAGATCGGTCAAAAGTCCGATGAATTTATGAACAGAGCAAGAGAAGAATACGATTCCGCACTGAACAAGAGTAAGAAGAGTTATGATTCAGCATTGGCCAGGCTTAAAGAACTGGAAACGTTAGCGAAGAAGAAAATAGACGAAGTGGAAACCCAATTTCAGGAATTAAGCGAAAAGGGAAAGAAAACTGTGGAAGAAAGCCAGGGCAAATTAAAAAAGGCGCTTGATGCCGGAGTTGATGCCTACAAAGAAGAGAAATCTGAAAAAACCAAGAAATCCTAAGCACGCTCCAATACAACGAGAGGAGAATAATTTATGCTTTGGGGAATTGCTTTACTAATTATAGCAATCGCAATTTTGCTTTTAGCAATTTTTGCGATACCTACACTTTTACAGGTAAGACGAACTGCAAAAAGTCTTGAAATGACTTCAAAAGCACTGAATCAAAATTTACCTGGGATATTAACCAATGTGGATGAAATTACCGCTAATATTGCACATGCCAGTCACTCGCTGCGCAGTCAGGTGGAAAGCTTATCCGGTGCGGTAGATAGAGTTCAGGATATGGTGGAGGATGTGGTAAGTTTTGAGAAGTCTATGCGGACCCAAATTGAAACCCCCGTGGTGGAAACCTTAAGCACTTTAACGGCAACCGTTAAAGCGCTTCGTACGTTTGTGGATGTCTGGAAAACCAAGTCCTAAATTCAATTTCCGGGATTTTGTGTCTGCATGTTTTGGAGGTTTTGTTTTAACGCAGATGTGAAATCCCGGTTTTTTTATACCCACCTGATCCTTGGATTATATCCTTGAATATTTTTATCAAACTTTGCTAAAAAGCGGCATACGGCTATAGGGGTATAAGGGTATAGAGGTATAGGGGTATAAAAGGTGGCTATGGAA
>CAZVKP010000467.1:0-3198 GCA_964627635.1 uncultured Calditrichaceae bacterium
TAATACTCAATATGCGACCATTAATAGTGTTGGTGTTATAAAATCCAAAGATGGTGGATTAACCTGGCAAGATGCCTCCGATGGAATTGGACCCGTTGGACGAATGGAGATTGCCATTGCTCCGACCGATACCTCCTCAATTTATATTTCTGCACAGGGAGGGGAAACCGGTTCTATTCTGTATGTTTCTGATGACGGTGCAAATACCTGGCTTTCCGCTACGGATATGAATGGAAATGATGTCCATTGGCTGGCAGGGCAAGGTTGGTACGATAATACTATTGCCGTGCATCCCTATGATAAGACGCAAGTATTCGTGGGCGGCGTGAATTTGTGGCGATTAGACCTGCAGACTGGGGTTGATACCAGTGATGCTCAAGTAACAGGGGTTGAAGAGAACAACACTGAATCATTCTTATCCTTTGTTAATTGGGGTGGACCTTATGCCGGAGGCGGAATCGGTACTGGTGATGATTTTCTGGGTTCATTTGGTGTAGATTCCACGGATTTTGTCTCTGTTGAATTGCGCTTTGGATCGGGCCGTTCTCAAATGGCTCATAGATTTTTTAGAGATTCCGAAACAAACAATTATCTGTATCAGGATTATGTGGAAGTCCCCTTTGAAGTATGGGATGTTACCAATAACATTCAATTGATGGTTTCGTTCCGGGATTGGGCTGATGATGGTGATTTTGATTTAATTGAGTTCGACAGCAATAATATTCAACGGGAATATATATTTGTCAACGCAATACCATACGATGCTGCAAATCCTGATCCTAATATTTCTCAAACAAACGGAATGGTGGTTGAAAATATTTACGCCATGTGGCCGATATTAACATTTGGTGGTACCTGGGATCCCGATAATCTACCGCTCTCCAATCTACGTATCAATTATGGAGAGACAATTCAAAGATTGCTCGTCACAAATAATATTACAGATGGATATGGTCAATTTGGCGGTTCAACCAAAGGAGTTCATGTGGATCATCATAATATTCTATTGCTGCCTGTTGATGAGACGACCAACAGTTTTCGATTGTTAAATGGCAACGACGGGGGTGTTTCTTTCTCAGATGATGGCGGGCAAACATTCGATCAACCCCTGAATGGGTATAACACGACCCAATTCTATGGCGTGGATAAAATGAATGGTGCAGACCGTTATATTGGCGGTACTCAGGATAATGGAAGCTGGCTGTCACCCGCAGATCCTGATGAAACAAGTGCCTGGACAGATGCGCCAAGCGGTGATGGCTTTGAAGCGATTTGGCATTATAACGATCCTAATAAAATTTTGGAGACCTCGCAATTTAACCGGGTATATCGTTCACTTGATGGTGGAGGATCCTGGGAGTTAATCGGGCCGGCTCAAGGTCTTGATGACGTTGGGGGTGGTCCCGCACCATTTTTTACCAAACTTGCCCAATCGAAGCAGGATCCGGATTTGGTATTTGCAGTTGGTGAATCCGGCGTTTGGCGAACGGATAATTTTGGTTCCCAATGGACTTTAACGCCCATGTCAAATGGTTGGAATGGTACTAGCAGTTTTTCTGAGATTAAAACGTCTTTGGTAAATCCTCAAATCGTTTGGACCGGTAGAAATATGTTGGACAGCAGTCCATTGTACGTTTCCACAGATGGCGGGTTAACGTTTAATGCGACAACTGTATATCCGGATGTTACGCTTGGGCGAGTTACCGGCATTGAAACACATCCTATAGAAGATAGTACTGCGTATGCATTGTTCTCTTTTGCAAATGCTCCGAAAATTTTAAAAACCACTGATCTGGGACAAACCTGGACGGATATATCAGGATTTGGTACCAATTCCACAAGTTCCAACGGATTTCCGGATGTGGCGGTATTTAGTCTGCTGGTTATGCCGTACAATACGGATATCATTTGGGCAGGCACTGAAATCGGAATATTTGAATCGACAGATGGCGGTGCTTCCTGGGCATACGCAGATAATGGATTCCCTTCTGCTGCAGTATATGAAATGTTAATTGTGAACGACGAAGTTGTGGTGGGTACACATGGACGGGGTGTCTGGTCCGTTGCATTGCCGGAACTGGCAGGTTATGAACCACCACCGGCAACCTTGTCACCCAGGATTAACGATTTGGCGCAAGCGCCCAATGGTTACCTCAATATCGACTTATCTTTACGCTCTGCTTACGATTCTACCTGGGTTTTAATTGATGACCAAAAAATGATGACCCTGTTCAACAACCAACCCGTAGATACGGTTGCACAATATGCCGTAACGACGAATCAAACAATCGATATTCAATTGGAGGGATTTAAAGATGGTCATACCTTTAAATCGCCGACATTTACCAAAGAAGTGTTTTCTCTGGCATCCCCACAAGTGACCTATTTAAACGATCTGGATGCTACCACCGACGATTTTGCAGGTGATGGATTTACACAGGATTCGCCAGAGGGTTTTAATAATGGGGCTTTTCATACCGAACATCCCTATTCAAATAATTTAAATATCAGTTTATTATTAACCATTCCAATTGAAGTTGCCGGCAACAATTCAATTTTGGAATATGATGATATTGCAATCATTGAGCCTGGCCAATCTGGTACCCAATTTGGTGATTTTGGGTTTTGGGATTTTGTAGTGGTAGAAGGAACTTCTGATGGTATAGAATGGAAACCTCTTGCCGACGGCTACGATGCGCGGCTTGACCAGGATTGGTTAGATGCTTACAATTCCGATGCAAATGGAGACTCTTCCCTTTTCAGAACACAAACTGTTGATTTGCTCAATACGTTCAGTGCCGGCGATACCATTTTAATTAGATTCAGACTTTTTGCTGATGGATTTACCAACGGATGGGGCTGGGCAATTGACAATATCAGAATTCAGGAAGAAGCGACTGCTATTACAAGTTCGGAGAAAATACCGTCAGAATTTGCACTTTCGCAAAATTATCCCAATCCGTTTAATCCCACGACAACTATTCCTTTTGCCATTGCACAAGCATCCAAAGTGGAATTAAAAGTGTACGATGCATTGGGAAGAGAAGTAACTACGCTGGTAAATCGTCAGGTGTCACCGGGAAATTATCAGGTAACCTGGGACGCTTCCGATGTTGCAAGCGGTGTCTATTTTTACAGGATTCTCGCTGGTGATTATGTGGAAACGCGCAAGCTTATGTTGTTGAGGTAAAATATAGC
>CAZVKP010000468.1:0-3193 GCA_964627635.1 uncultured Calditrichaceae bacterium
ATCCTCCAATGTAATAAAATAACTTTGAGTAAAAGGCGTTTATGTCGTCACGAGAAAAAATAATCTATTGCAGAGCAGCAAAAATTTTCTATGAAAACTGAAAATCCTGAAAATCGCATCATCCCGAAGCATAATTTGAAAAATTAAAATTTAAAGGAATTCTCACACATTCGGGACACACCTATAAAGCAAAAGGCAAAGAAGATATTTTAAGTATTTACCGGGATAGTGTTAATAAAATGACCAAAGTAAAAGAATTTTTACAGGTTCATAATTATAATAATATTGAAATTTCTGTTGGAGATACACCGACTGCGAGTGTAGTCGAGGATTTCAGTGAAGTCGATGAAATCCGTCCCGGTAACTTTGTGTTTTATGATATAATGCAATATCATATTGATGCATGTTCAATTGGGGAAATCGCTGTAGGAATTGTATGTCCCGTGGTCTCAAAACATGCTGACAGAAATGAAATTGTTATTTACGGTGGTGCGGTTCACCTTTCCAAAGATCATCTTGAAATTTCACCGGGACAAAAATTATTTGGTTATGTTAGCAAATTTGAAGAAAATGGATGGGGTTCTCCATTGCCTAACACGTACGTTTCCAAACTTTCTCAGGAACATGGAATCATTCAATCCACACCAGATATTGTTGGCCAGATAAAATTTGGTGATTTATTGGTTATATTGCCGGTACATTCCTGTTTAGCAGCAAATTTGCTCAGAAATTTTATGACAAATGAATGAAGATATTAACACTGAAAATATTCACAATAAATCTAACTTCAGCTCGTCACAATTCCACTTTTTCAATTCGCCAAACCGAATCCATAAAATACTTTTTTGAATCATACAACTGCTTTTCAATTTTAAAGCCGGTTGCTTCAGCTAATTCACAAATATCAGATTCCAGATATTTATAGGAATATTCGGTATGGATTGGTTCCCAGGCTTCAAAGGAGAAGGATTGCCCGATTTCTTTGATAAAGACCGTCTGATTTTTCAGACTCACCAAATAGCTTTCCATCGCTCCACTAAATACATCATAGCTGGAGTAATGGCGGAATTTGGAGAGTTCAAAATTACCCCCAAGCTCACGATTAATTCGGCGCAACAGGTTCAAATTAAACTCTTTGGTAATCCCTTTGGAATCATTGTAAGCTCCCAACATTAAATCAATGTCCTTCTTTAAATCGAAACCGGTTAACAGATAATCTCCCTCGTTAAGTGTATTCCACAGGTTTCGCAGAAAAACCCGGGATTGCGGTTTGTTAAAATTTCCCAGATTGGAGCCCAGAAACAAAACCAAATTCCGCCTGTCGGTAAATCTGCTTAGCCATTTTAAACCATTGAAATATTCCGCCACGATGCCTTCAATCTGCAAATTGGGAAACTTTTCAGTCATCACATTCATCAAATACTTCATTGCCCCCTCTGAGATATCCACAGGAACATAACGGAATTCAGCATTTTTTGCTAAAAAATGTTCCACCAGAATACTGGTTTTACGACCATCTCCTGCCCCCAATTCCACTAAATTGAACTGTTCATTACTAATCAGTTCGAAAATTTCTTCTTTATTATTTCTGAGGACATCAAATTCACATTCTGTCAAATAATACTCGGGTAATTCCATAATCTGCTGGAAAAGTTCACTTCCGCGGTCGTCATAAATATAACGGGACGGCAGCCGTTTGCGCTCTTCGGATAATCCAACCAAAACATCCAACGCAAACGACTGCTTTTCAGTGTCCACCTCTTCCAGATCTGCAGGTGTCAAGATTTTATAATTGGAATTCATGCTAATTCCTTTATTTAGGATTATCTGCCAAGCGAAAACCGGTAAATTGCCATCGTTTATCCGGCTGGAAGAAATTACGATAGGTTATCCGGGCATGATCCCGGGAAGTCCCGCACGATCCACCACGCAACACTTTTTGGTTAACCATAAATTTTCCGTTGTATTCACCCAGTGCACCTTCTTCCTGTACATAACCCGGATAAGGTAAATAGGCACTCCCGGTCCATTCCCAAACATCGCCCAACATTTGCGACAATTTTCTATTTTTATCAATGGCAGGTACCGGGTGTAAAACACTATCGTCCCAGAAATTACCATTTTCTAATTGGACATCACTTTTTCTGGCAGCAATTTCCCATTCCGCTTCTGTGGGAAGTCGTTTATTTGCCCAATTTGCATAAGCATCTGCTTCATAAAAACTGACATGACAAACCGGAGAATTTAAATCCAATTTTCTGAGACCATTAAGCGTCATTTCAAACCATTCATTATCTTTTTGAATCCAGTATAAAGGTGCCTTCCAGTTATTTTGCTGAATGGTATCCCAGCCATCCGACAGCCAGAAACGAAAATCCTCATATCCGCCATCTTTCATAAACTCCAGAAATTCGCCGTTGGTGACCAAACGATTTTGAAGGGAAAAATCATCAACAAAGGTTTTATGCACCGGCTGCTCATTATCGTAACAAAATCCTTCTCCATTGTGACCAATTTTGTGGATACCACCTTCAAATTCTATATATTTGGAATTGATAACGTCACCGGTTTTAATCAAATTTTCTTTATTTTGATAGGCGGGATATAATGGACTCATCGCCAAAATATATTTAATATCGGTGACCAAAAGTTCCTGGTGCTGTTGCTCGTGGTTTAGAGATAATACCACCAATCGACTGAAATCCGGCCATTTTGCTTCATCGATTGACTGAATAAGCTCCACCATTCTTCCGGTGATTGCACCTCGATAATCATACACATCTTTTACGGTGGGTCTGGAAAGCACCCCCCGGCTTTCTCTCTCCCATCTTTCGCCAAATGTCTGATAGTATGAATTAAAAATATATGAATATAAATCATGATATGGTTTATAATTGGGAACATGGGAATCGAGGAACATCGCTTCATAAAACCAGCTTGTATGTCCCAAATGCCATTTTGGAGGACTCACATCGGTTATGGGCTGCACTACATAGTCCTCTGTTTCAAGCGGTTTGCAAATTTCTTCCGACACTTTGCGTACTCTGAGAAAATAATCTATTAGTTGCTCTCTACCCATAAATTTCTCCTTCCGTCTATTTAATTCTGAAATATTAACAAATTACAGTAGAAACTAATTTGTAACTACTCGCCCCCCTAGTTGGTGATGTCCTTAGAGATAAAAATATCGTCA
>CAZVKP010000469.1:0-3173 GCA_964627635.1 uncultured Calditrichaceae bacterium
AGTTGCAAAATTTTATAGAGAAATGAATTACCATAATTTCGACCTCCTCGGTGCCATGGTTCCATCAATTGCAAAAGTAAAATTAGAATTAGGTGGTATTCTGCAACGGTCCGATAAAATACAATTTTTTAAAAACAAGTGGTATAAATTTTCTTATTACTATAAAACACGGCGGGAATACCAGAAAAGAATAATGGGTTAATATTATAAATTACTTTTCTTCTTATCACCTTTTAAATACTTTATTTTTATTGTCCCATTTTTAATTACAATAAGATCGTGAGCAATGCCAGAATTTTCATGAGAATACCACCAACCTTAAAACGTACCTTTTCTCTATATTTCGTTCAGGTGCTAAACCTATTTTTAGCATGGGTGATAACTAAACTCAACGTAACTTATTTAACAATTCCTGAATATGGCCAGTATAGTTTTTTCATAACTGCCATAAATACTATTTACATTTTTTTTACTTTTGGTCTTACCGAATCTACATCCAGACTGATTGCTTTAACTGAAAAAGAGAAAAACTACCGTAAGATTTTAGCTGCAAGTCTTTTAATTGCATTTTTTTCTTATTTGATCTTTTCCTTGGTATTTTGGAGCTCTCATTGGTTTGTGGATTCTGTTTTTAATGTGCCAATCTCTTCACTTATTAGCATTTTTTTTCCACTCGCCGGGGTCTATATCTTTTTTGATTTGTGGCAAAAAATATTGCGGGGGAAAGGAAACATTAGTGGATTGGCCTGGTTTTTGGCCACACCCCGCATTTGTTACATCATTTTACTGGTTTTACTGATTTTCTTTGATCAATTTTTTCTGGAAACCACCACTCTTTTTCATTTGGCTGCCTATGTTTTGATAGTCATCCTATTTATTGTATTAGAAAAGCCTGATTTTAGACAGATTAAATCTTCTTTTTCCAATCTCGGGACAGAGATCAGACGATTTGGTGTTCACATTTATTGGAGTGAAATTGTTAATGTGGTCCTCTATCAAAGTGATAAATTGATTATCGCCTTATTTTTAAGTGCAGAACAGTTAGCGTTTTATACGCTTGCGTTTGTCATTACCGGCCCGTTAGCATTATTTTCAACCTCTCTTTCAACAACCCTTTATCGGGGATTTACTCGCGAGAAATATATCGGAAGAAAAATATTAAGTTTAAATATTTTATGGATAGTATTAACGACTATTATTCTGATACTGTTTCGAAAATGGATTGTATTAATATTATTTTCCGATAAGTATGTTCCCTCGTTAGAAGTATTCCCAATTCTTGCCGTTGCTTTTGCCTTTGCCGGAATAGGTAAACTATATACCATTTATCTTACTGCCCAGGGCAATGGTAAGGCCGTGCGAAATATATCAGTTTCCATTGTTACCCTGAATCTTATCTCCAATTTTATTATTATCCCCCGTTTTGGTATTATGGGAGCAGCGTTCGTTCGTTTAGCAACTTATATTTTCGATTTGATATTGTTAATCTACTATTATTCGCGTCACAAAAGAAAATTTGACAACTCAATTGAAACAAAATCATCAAGTAAATAAAAACATTCCAATTCGTAATTAAATATTTCATCCCCAAATACGATTAATTAAGCAAGTTGTACTACTTGATCTTCTGGTATAACAATGCTCATTAATTATGCAAGTCTGTTGATTTACTTTTCAGGAACCAATTTCTTCCTTTCTTCATTTAAAGTGAAAATTAAACTGTTTTAAGTGTATTGGAATAGAAGCATCGTTTATCAAATCATGAAATAGTTAATCCGGAAACACCGATAATTTTGATAAAAAACTTGATTAAATTTATATTTTAAAATAAATTATAGGTTTGTTATGAAGTTACCGATTTTACATTTAGCGGATGGGGTTCATGAATATACGAATGTGATTGGCGCTGGATATCTCCAATTTAGTGGGGATCAGGTTTACCCAAATGCAATTGATATTCGTGTGGTTTTAAATAAATTTGAAAAGAACATAACTTGTGAGATTGAATTAAAAACCACTGCACATCATATTTGTGATCGCTGTTTAACTGAATACGAGAAAAATTATAAGGAAGCTTTCAAGGTTCTTTTTCACCTCGGAGAACACGATTTTGAGACAGAAGAAGAAAATGTGGTTATGCTTTCTCCGGAACAAAATGAAATTGACTTATTACCTTTTATTAAAGAAAATTTAATTTTATCGATTCCGATGAAAACAGTATGCAGTTCTTCTTGCAAAGGTATTTGTTCAGGTTGCGGTGCAGACCTTAATTCGGAAGCATGTACTTGTTCGGAAGCACCCATAGATCCCAGATGGGAAAAATTGCGGGAATTAAAGAAATAAAATAATTTAGAATTCGAAAAAAGTGAAGGAGAATTTTCTAATATGGCAAATCCGAAACGAAAGATTTCAAAATCTAAAAGAGATAAACGACGGGCAGCCTGGATGAATAATTTACAAACCAGTTCACTCTCCGATTGCCCCAACTGTGGCGAACCGAGAATACCACACCGAGCTTGCCCAAATTGTGGTTATTATAAAGGACAACAAGTATTTACACCAAATGAATCATAGTCAACTTCGAGGATTTTAAATGCGAATTGCGGTTGACGCGATGGGTGGAGATTATGCCCCCAAGGCACCAGTTGAGGGGGCACTTTTATATGATAAAGAAACCGATGGGCGGTACGAAATAGTATTAATGGGCGACCGGGAAATCATTGAGAAGGAGATTGCCAGACACCATTTTTCCAGTCCAAAGAATATCGGTATTCACCACACAACTCAAGTGGTAGAAATGTCCGATTCTCCAACTGTTGCGATTAAGCAAAAAAAAGATTCTTCAATGATGAAAGGGATTCAGCTACATCAACAGGGAGAAGTAAATGCATTTGTTAGTGCTGGTAGCACTGGGGCGCAAATGGTGGGAAGTCTTTTTATTTTAAATCGAATTGAGGGTGTAAAACGTCCGGGATTAGCTTCATTTTTGCCTACTGAAGGTGGTGTGGTATTACTCATAGATGTTGGTGCCAATACCGACAGTAAACCCGCCCATTTGTTGCAATTTGGCATAATGGGCGCTATATTTATCAATTATATTTACGGAGTTGATAATCCCCGAGTGGGTTTATTAAATATCGGTGAAGAAAAAAATAAAGGCAATGAACTGGTTA
>CAZVKP010000470.1:0-3161 GCA_964627635.1 uncultured Calditrichaceae bacterium
TATAGCAATATTCAAACTGATCAAAATGCCTATCTGGGGGATGGGGTTGAGGTTTGTTTCAAATTAATCTTGTATAATTATTAATTAAGCTGAACTAATGACATAATAAAATACAAAAATTATTGGAAGAGGAGTATATAAGCAATACGAGTATGCTTTACTAAAATTAGAGTGTATTACAGGTTAAGGAAGCGTTGGTTGCATTGAGGAGATTTCAATGAGTCAGTATTTTAAGCTCAGATACAACTTTGCCGAAGTCTTTCACCGTTTTATATCAACACTGTCATTGGGTATCCGCTCGGTGTCAGGTATTATAAGGAAATCGAAGTTAGACGTATTTTAAAACCAGGGTTCATTCTTAACACACAATTATAGATGACACTCATCCGATGTGACAGTGAAGTTTCCAAGCGAAGCATGGAGTTCTCAAAACAGATCGCTACATATTCAAAAGGAGTCTCAAATGAAAAAATTTCTTTTAATCAGACTAAAAAGACACGGGCTATTACCGGCAGTGCTTATACTATTTCTATTACTGCAAATCGTTTCAACGAACGACCTGTCTGCCGGGGTAACCGCAAAGGAAGATTCGCTGGTGATCCCCACTTATCTGGTGAATCCGCCCAATCCGATGCCGCGCTTTTATGAGGGCGGAACCCATCAGGGAGTGCAGCGCCGAATTTACCCCTACCCAATGAACGACAACCTCACCCGCAATAAGAAAGACTGGTCCTATCATATCGTCAATTTTGAGAATGAATATATCGATCTGGGAATCATGCCCGGAATGGGCGGCAGGATTTTTTACGCGGTGGACAAGACTAACGGTTACAATTGGTTTTACCGGCAGCACGTTATCAAACCCTCCCTCATAGGGATGATTGGTTATTGGATTTCCGGCGCCAATGCTTGGGGATTTCCGCATCATCACGGACCGAATACCGTAAAATCGATGGATTACAAGGTTGTCGATAATCCGGACGGCAGCAAGACTATTTGGATTGCCAATATCGACCGGCGGCATCGTATGAGAGTGGTGGTCGGATACACCATATTCCCAAATTCCTCCCTGGTTGAAATGACCATCCGACCCAGGAACCGCACACCGGTGGTGAATTCGTTTTTGTTCTGGGCGAATCCCTCCGTCCATGTGGACACCAATTATCAGGTGATCTTTCCCCCATCCGTGCAGTACGTTACCCAGCACGCCAAGCGGGAAATGACTACCTGGCCGGTCGCGGACCGCCGTTACAACCGGTTCGACTACACTGGTGTAAACATCAGTTGGTGGAAAAATATCGGCGTGCCGTCATCGTTCTTTTCCTGGGATCCGCAGGAAGATTACTTCGGTGGCTACGATCATGGGAAGGAGGCCGGCACTGTTTGGATTGGCAATCACCACACCTCTCCCGGAATGAAATTCTGGGCATGGGGAAATAATCCTGGCGGCGATCGAGCCAATGCAGGTCTCACCGATAACGACGGTCATTATATAGAACTCATGGCCGGGGCGTATACCGATAACCAGCCTGACTACAGTTGGCTTCAGCCCTACGAGGGAAAAGATGTGCAAATGATCTGGTTTCCGGTCCGGGAGCTGGGCGGTTTGAAATACGCAAACCGGAATGGTGCCCTTAATCTGGAAACAACCTCGGACGGTACCGCCTTGATTCGCCTGAATACTACCTCTCCGCATCAGCAGGCAAAGGTCGTTCTCAAAGCAAAAAACGAAGTTGTGTTCGAGGAAACCATTCAAATTGATCCGGCTAACCCTTTTGCGGCAGAAGCCGGGCTGGGGGATGGGATCACCGAAGATGATCTGGAACTGTCGGTAACCGATGCGGATGATGAAATTTTGCTGTACTACAAACCTGCCGAGCATCATCCGCCCGATGAACCAATGCCGGAACCGCTGAGCCCGCCGGCCTCGCCCGAAGAGATCGAAACCGTGGAAGAGTTGTATCTGACCGGTTTACGGCTTAATCAATTTTATAATGCTTCCCTGGACCCTATGCCATACTACATGGAGGCGCTCAAACGAGATCCCGGCAATTACCGGGTGAATACCCAGCTTGGCATCCTTGCCGTCAAAGACAAGAACTGGGAGGAAGCTGAAAGAAGATTGCGAACCGCAGTGGAACGAATCACCGCTAACTACACCCGTCCCAAAGACGGTGAGGCGCTATACTACCTGGGAGTAGCACTTAAGTCTCAGGGCAAGCTGGCTGAAGCTTACGATAATTTGTATGATGCCTCCTGGAGTGCAGCCTGGCACACGCCGGCTTATTATCAACTGGCGGAAATCGATTGCCGGTGGGGCGATTTTGAACAGGCACTGGATCATGTAAAGCGCTCGATTTCAACCAATACAGATAATTTCAAAGCGCAGGATTTGTTGGCAGTAATTCTACGAAAATTGGGTCGCTACCAAGAAGCCATTGCAAAGACAAAAGCCGTTCTAAAAGATGACATCTTAAATCACCAGGCGAGAAATGAACTAATACTGGCGCTTAAGAAAACAGGGAGGGAAACCGAAGCGGCTGGCGAATTGAATGAGCTGACTGCAATAATGCGCGATGAGGTTCAGTCTTACCTGGAGTTGGCAACTCAGTACGGGAATGCCGGTTTTTATGAAGAAGCGGTCGATGTGCTCAGCCGGTTGGAGGAAAAGGGCGAAACCTACCCCATGCTGTATTACTACCTGGGGTATTACACCTCAAAGATGGGTGAGAGCAGGCAAGGCTCATCGTATTACCGTACTGCCAACCGGATGCCGCACGCTTACTGTTTCCCGTTCCGGTGGGAATCGGTGCATGTGCTGCAACACGCAATGCAAGTGAATCCGGACGACGCCAAAGCGCCCTATTATCTGGGCAATCTTTTCTACGAGCACCAGCCTGAACGGGCAATTCAAGAGTGGGAGAAGTCTCGTAAATTGGATGATTCATTCTACATTGTTCATCGAAACCTGGGGCTGGCGTACGAAGAAATTCAACAGGATGTGGTAAAAGCCATGAACAGCATGGAAGAAGCGGTTGCCCACAACAGCGAAGATCCCAGGCTTTTGTTTGAAATGGACCGGTTGTATGAGAAAAACAGGGAACCGTCTCAAAAGAAATATGCACTGCTTAAAGAAAACAGCGAAACCGTCAAAAAGCGAA
>CAZVKP010000471.1:0-3144 GCA_964627635.1 uncultured Calditrichaceae bacterium
TCATTAAATATAAAGAATTGAAAACCTATAATATTAAAAACTTTTGACACAACGTTGGTGATCAACAGGAGGTAGGATATGATTCAAAAACTGTTCTTTGGCGGAGAGAATGTCTCTTCGTTTGTGGTGAATTCGGGACTGTTTCTGCTTCGCGTATTTACAGGATTGGCGCTTGCACTTCAACACGGTTTGCCGAAATTTCCACCATCAGAACGATTTGTTGAAATTGTAGCGAATATGGGTTTTCCAGTGCCAGTCTTGTTCGCCTGGGCAGGGTCGGTTGCTGAATTATTTGGCGGATTATTGCTGGCGATCGGTTTTTTAACCAGACCAGCCTCTTTTTTCATCATCATCACCATGTTTGTGGCTGCTTTTATCCGAAATGCCGGCAGCCCATTTGGTGATAAAGAATTAGCATTACTTTACGCTTTCATTGCCCTGTTATTTATTATTGTCGGTGCCGGGAAATTCGGTTTGGATGCATTGGTGGGACGAAGTAATCGGTAGGGGAAATCAAGGTGTCCGACAAGAATCCCTTCTTGTCGGCAAAACAAGGTTGCCATGTTTCAATAGAAATGGCCAGTAAAGCCGAAGCTCACCAGAGAGATGGATTGACAGCGACAACGAAGGATCGTTATCGCACAGACCCAGTCCGACAAGAATCCCTTCTTTTCGGCAAAAAACTGCCAACCTGTAGTTTTGGGTGTCGCAAATTACCTAATCAATATCATCTAATTTAAAAAGGCTAAACTTTCGACAACCATGGCTGGTTTTCGCACAGGAAAGTCTTTGTAAACAAAATATGCTTCAGCTTAAATTTTATAAAAAATTATTCACAGATTTTTCTTTACTGTAATTCCGAATTCGCTGACTTAATTTGATGTTTTCTGATGCGAAATGGCATTTAGCAGTGAATTTTATTATATTTGGCTCCAAATAAAATGGAGTTCGATTCATGGCAGATGAGGAAAATAACCAGCTAAAGACAAAATTGGATATTGCTAAAGATTGGCTGCCGCGTTATACTGGCGCCAAGCTTGATGAAATTGGCGATTATATCTTGCTCACCAATTTTTTTAATTATGTCCAGAAATTTTCCGAGCAGTTTAATAGTGAAATCAAGGGATTGGGTCGCCCCATGCAGGTGAGCACCAATAGTCATGGTCTATCTATCATTAATTTTGGAATCGGTTCTGCAAATGCCGCTACCATTATGGATCTTTTGGTTGCCAGAATGCCCCTGGGGGTTCTTTTCCTGGGGAAATGCGGCGGATTAAAATCATCGACAGAAATCGGACATTTTATTTTGCCAATCGCTGCGATTCGCGGGGACGGAACCAGTAATGATTTCATGCCGCCGGAAGTCCCTGCCTTACCCTCATTTAAACTCCACAAATTTGTTTCCAACAAGATTGTCGCAAGGGAAATGGATTATCGAACCGGAGTGGTCTATACCACCAATCGCCGAATGTGGGAATGGGATCAGAAATTCAGAGATTATTTAACTCAGTTATCGGCGATTGGGATTGATATGGAAACCGCAACCCTGTTTATCGTGGGTCATGTCAATGAAATATCACGCGGCGCCTTGTTGCTGGTATCCGATATGCCGTTGGTTCCGGAAGGCATTAAAACTGAAAAATCGGATAAAATGGTGACTGAGCGATTTACGGATTTGCACCTGCAGATCGGCATTGAGGCGATGACTGAGATTGAAGAGAAGGGTGAGGAGATAAAGCATTTCCGGTATTAGTCTGATACTAGTTTATTTGGTATGCTCCCGGTTGAATTTAAATAAATTCAATATTAGACTTTAAAATTTTAATGATAAAGAACAAGAAAGGAAAAATGATGAGACCGTATTTTACCTTAATTTTAATCTTATTAGTGCTTAACACAACTCTATCTTATGCTCAAAAAGAGGGAGATGAAATTAAAATGCTAAAGGAACAAATATCAAAATTTGTACCGGTGGAGATCGGTTATGATAAAACCCTGCTTGATGAAAAACAGCAAAAGATTGTGGAAAATCTGTATCACGCTGCGCAGATCATGGATGAGCTATTTCTGGATCAGGTGTATTCAAAAAATGATGAAATACGCCGGGAATTGAAAAAGTCTGACAAAAAAGTGGACCAATTGCGTTTGGAGCTTTTCAACATCATGTTTGGACCGTTCAACCGGCTGAAGCATAATGAACCTTTCTACGGTGATGATGAAAAGCCGAAAGGTGCAAATTTCTATCCGGAGGACATGACCAAAACTGAATTTAAACAATGGATTGAAAATCATCCGGAAGATGAAGAAGCGTTTACATCGGAATTTACCGTCATTCGACGAGAAAATGACGGATTAGTCGCCATTCCATATTCCGAATTTTATAAAGAGGAATTAACGCGTGCTGCTGATTATCTACGACAAGCGGCTCAATATGCGGAGAATTCATCCTTAAAACGCTACTTAACAACTCGGGCAGATGCCTTTCTTTCCAATGATTATTTTGAAAGCGATATGGCATGGATGGATTTGGAGGATCATACCATCGAAGTGGTGATCGGACCGTACGAAGTTTACGAGGATGCGTTATTCAATTATAAAGCAGCTTTTGAATGTTTTATTACATTGCGGGATCCCGAAGAGAGCAAAAAGCTGGCGCGCTTTGCCGGGTACTTAACCGATATCGAAAAGCACTTGCCGATCCCGGAGAAATACAAAAATTACGACCGCGGATCAGAATCTCCAATTGTTGTGACGCAGGAGGTATTTTCTGCCGGCGATACCAAAGCCGGTGTGCAGACATTGGCGTTTAATTTGCCAAATGATGAGCGGGTCCGTCAGGCAAAGGGCTCTAAAAAAGTGATGTTAAAAAACGTGAATGAGGCAAAATTTAAAAAGTTATTGAAACCGATTGCTGATGTAGTACTGATTTCCGACCAATTATCTCATGTCACATTCGATGCATTCTTCAACCATGTACTGATGCATGAAATGTCCCACGGAGTCGGACCCGGATATATCACCGTTGATGGCGAAGAAACCGAGGTGAAAAAAGAGCTGAAAGAAACTTATTCCACTATGGAAGAATGCAAGGCGGATGTGTTGGGGATGTATAATAATATTTTTATGATTGAAAAAGGTGAGTAT
>CAZVKP010000472.1:0-3136 GCA_964627635.1 uncultured Calditrichaceae bacterium
AGCATTATCGTAACGTAATGAATTTTTTGCGGCTGCCTTTATAAATGTTGTATGGTCCTTGACCGGTGATAATCGCCCGATCATGCCGAATACCACAGATTCATCCGGAATTTGAAGTTGTTTTCGCAATTGAGAAGCCGCTCCGGGTGCTTTGAAATAATTGATATCCACCGCATCATAAATGATTTTGATTTTATCATCAGGAATTGGCCATATTTGTTGGTAGCGATTTTTGTTTGCTTGACAGGAAAAAATAAAATAATCCGTCGCATTGAGATGCAACCATTTATTTACCGGATTATCCTTGGGAGATCGAACATCACAAACGGTTCGGATCACAGGAATTTGGGGAAATTTTCTGCCGATTAATCCACTAAATAAATGATCTTCCGGACGATGCGCATTGATGATATTGATTTTACTATTACTCAACCAGTTTTTTATAAAAGTGTAATTTTTTAATGCCTGTAAAGGTGATAAGCTTTCCAGCTTGATATCAGTTAATGTTGGTAATCCAAAGTCCTTTGCTATTTTTAATGGGGGGGTATCCGGATCGCCGCCTACTACAGCATAATATTGGTGTTTATTCAATATTTGAGCTAATTTTATAGCATAGTGGGCATTTGCATTCCACCACCGAACAGATATGAGCTGCAATGATGAGACATTATTATTCATCATTCCAAAAATTTAGAATAGAAAAGGAAAAAAACCAAATAGTTAAGTTGAAAATCAATTTTCCACAAGTAAAGTTTGGCTTGTTTAATATTTTACCACAAATAATGATAAATGGGAAAAATAAATAACCGGCAGTAAAACTTAGCCATTTACACTATAAACTCATGAAAGAACAATAAGCTTTTGTCTTGCATTCCTTTTTGGATTCCATTTAATTATGTTTTGAGATAAAAACTTTGGTAAATTTCAGTTTAGTTGACTAAAAAGTACGCTATAATTCTGAGGCTTCTCAGTCAAATTCTTTTATTTTAAATCGGTGGCAATTTAAATTTATGATGTAACCATTACCGGAAAACTAAAAAAGGTTACGCTGTAACGATTACAGCCTTGAAAAAGCACGGTATATAACTGTATTCTGAAAATAGGATATGTAAGGAAGGACAAGTGATTGAATAGATTGGAATCCATAGATGAATTTAGAACAACTCATTGATTTTTTAAAAAGTAATCCAGATATATATAATAATATTGTAAGATGGGAAGAAATACCGGAAAAACCGGCGAATTATGTTGATTTTCCATCGGGTATTGATCCCAAATTAATTGATGCTTTAAAGCAAAAGGGGCTAGATCAACTCTACTCCCACCAAGCGGAAGCATTCGAGTATTTGAAGCGGGACAAAAATGTTGTTTTGGTAACGCCTACTGCAAGTGGTAAGACTCTGGCTTATAATCTACCGGTATTAAATCATCTGTTGGAACAACCGGATTCACGAGCCATATATTTATTTCCAACTAAAGCCCTCTCGCAAGATCAATTTAATGAATTACACGATTTAATTACATTAACAGAGTCGAACATTCGAACTTATACATTTGATGGAGATACACCGGGAACTGCCCGCAAGGCAATTCGCCGTTCCGGTCATATTGTAATTACCAATCCCGATATGTTACATCAAGGGATTTTACCCCATCACACCATATGGATAAAGCTTTTCGAAAACTTGAAATATGTTGTTATAGATGAGATTCATCATTACCGGGGTGTTTTTGGAAGTCATCTGGCAAATTTGATAAGACGCTTAAAGCGGATTGCAAATTTTTATAACAGTAGTCCGCAATTCATTTGTTGCTCTGCGACCATTGCCAATCCGGATGAATTAGCCGGTAAAATAATTGAAGAGCCAGTTGAATTGGTGGATAAAAATGGTGCTCCTTCAGGCAAAAAACACTTCATCCTCTATAATCCACCAATTGTTAACCGCGAGCTGGGGATACGACGGTCTGTCGTTACAGAAGTCAGAAAGTTGGCTACCCACTTTCTGGAATCAAAAGTTCAATTTATTGTATTTGCTCGAAGTCGAATCAGGGTGGAAGTTATTACAAAATATCTGAAAGAAACCGCTAAAAAATTGCATATTCCTTTGGATAAAGTCAGTGGGTATCGAGGTGGCTATTTGCCACTGGAGCGCCGTGCAATTGAGAAAGGGCTCAAAAATGGAAAAATACTTTCGGTTGTAAGTACAAATGCCTTAGAATTAGGAATTGATATCGGTCAATTGGATATTTCAATTTTAGCAGGCTATCCGGGCACTATTGCCAGTGCCTGGCAACAGGCGGGTCGCGCCGGACGGCGGAACACAACCTCTGTTACCATTTTGGTGGCAAATAGCTCACCGTTGAACCAATTTATTATGGAACATCCGGAATATTTTTTTGGAAAATCGCCGGAAAGTGGTATTGTGGATCCGAATAATCTTCTGATTTTAATGAGTCATATAAAGTGTGGTGCATTCGAAATCCCCTTTAAGCAGGGTGAAAAATTTGGTTTTGAGGGAACTAACCAAATATTGGATTATTTATCTGAAAAAAACATCCTTCGTTCCGCTGACGGCAAATATTATTGGATGAGCGAAATTTATCCTGCGGAAGAGGTAAGTTTGCGTAGTGCATCTCCGGATAATGTGGTTATTATCGACAAAACTAACGGTGAAAAGGTAATTGGAGAGGTCGACCTGTTTGGCGCTCAAATGTTGGTTCATGATCAGGCGATCTATATGCATGGGAGCAATCAATTTCATGTGGATAAATTGGACTGGGGTCGGAAAAAGGCCTATGTCCGCAAAGTGGATGTGGATTATTTTACCGACGCTATTACAAAAACAAATATAAAAGTGTTATCCATGGATGAACAAAAAGAGTTTAACCAATTGAAACTGGCGTACGGAGAAGTAAATGTAAGTACCACCACAACCGGTTATAAAAAAATTAAACTTTTTACACACGAAAATGTTGGGGCAGGGCGGGTTTATTTACCGGAACTGGAAATGTCAACAAATTCTTTATGGCTTGAATTCGACTCACAGGCAATTACAGAGATGGGAATTCCGCAGAAACAACTTGGGGAAGCCTTGCAAGCAGTTGCCAATCTTCTCAGAAATATTGCGCCATTTTA
>CAZVKP010000473.1:0-3134 GCA_964627635.1 uncultured Calditrichaceae bacterium
ATCTCACTGGCGTACAAAGACAACCGTATATTACGACTAAGTCAGGATATCTGAAAAGTACTAATTTTTACGAAAGATATATTCAACTATTCAAGTCCATCCGTTTATTCGTTTTAGAGACATTTATTTGATCTCTCCTCGGCTTCCATGTAATACGCTAACCGTATCAGCATAATATTATGTAGAACAAATTACTGACCATCACCCTCAACAAGATGATAGTGTAACTCCATTAACTGGTTTGCCCTCAAAGGTAATGTTGAATATGTTTGATCGTCTTCATCACGAAATTCTACTTTAAAAATATCCGGTGCAAGTATTTCGACCACCACCCCTTCCTGCCCACGAAATAACTTGTGCTGGGTTAAATCTTCAGTCAAGGCGACCATGTCGAGAAGGTTAATTGATTTTTTCATAGTTTTACCCCACTTTAATAAAAATATAATTTAATTCGGACCTTTTTATAATATCAACAAAATTCAGGTGGATTGCTTTTCTCTGTAAAAGCGCTCCAATTTTGAAATGTAATCGTCGAATTTAAAATATTTTTCCACTCGTTTTCTACCAGCGTTACCGAGTTTTTGACACATTGCCGGATTTCGCAGCAAATATAATATCTTCTCCGCAAGTAAATTTGCATCTTTTGGGGGAACTAAAAGTCCGGTTTGACCATCGATGATAATCTCAGGAACTGCCCCACTATTACTGGCAACAATTGGCAATTTCATCGCCATTCCCTCCAATAAAGTATTTCCGAAAGATTCCTTATATGATGGAAATGCCAGTATATCAATAGCAGTTAACACCCGGGGGATGTCATGACGATGCCCGGCGAAAACAACCTGCTTATCTAATTGAAGTCTGGTCACCAAGTCTCGAATCTCCCGTTCATATGATTCCTCGCCATAGCTTGCTTTACCGACAATCAGAAAAATGATGTTGGACCCCATTTTGTTTTTAATTTGTTGCGCGCCATGAATAAATTCTATATGTCCCTTCATGGGAGTAAAGCGTCCAACTATTCCAACTACCGGTGTTTTTTGATCTATTCCAAATTCTTTCCGAATTTTAGCCTGATCATGATGGTGTGGATTATAATTGTCAATGTCCAGGCTATTTAACAACGGATGGACTTTTTCCGGCTTTACCGGGCATGTATCAATAACATTTTGTCGAATAAAATTTGATATGGTAAAAATTCCATCTAAACGTTGATAAAGAAATCGATGTAAGCTATCTGTTTTATTGAGTGAGCTTGCCATCCGTTTTGTTAGAAAAAAACCGGCTTTGTAACCGATCCAACGCATTGCCGGAACGAGCGTCCATAAATCATGAGATAAATGGGTATGAATAATATCATATGTGTTGGTTTGCAACAAACATTTGATCTGATTCATTACACTGAGACTGCGAAGGTCTTTTTCAAACAAAGGGCTGACCTTTATATTTTGGTTTCGGGCTTCTTTTTCTAAAGTACTATCTCTGGGGCATAGTAAAGTGACATTATGACCACGGTCTACTAAGGATTGAGAAATTTTAAGCGTTTGCATTTCAAGTCCGCCCCAGGACCGTGAGCCGCATGTTTGAAGTATTTGCATAAAAAGAACTCTAATTAACACAGCTTTATAAATATAAGTAAAATTTGTCACATATACAAAAGTAAGTTGTCGATACACTAATAAAATTTATTCTGCTTACCTTGAGTCAATAGCCGAATTATTGAATTACTAACCTGTTGTTCGCAGTTGTCCAGCAGTGAAAAATTTTGTAATTGCATAGCAAAAAGTATTGGAATTTGGGACTATTATTCAACACATATTTTGATCATGTATGAAAAAAATAGAAAGAATGGGAATGTATATTTTAACAATTATCATGAAATCAGAGTAAAGGTATCACTACTTGATAAAATATCCCCACAAAAAAAAAACCAATTCTTGAATTTTATCTAAATTTTGTTAATTTATGTACAGACAACATCAAAATTGATAGGAGATTATCATGAGCTATGAAACCCTTCGAGATAATCTGTTGGAACTACTCCGCCGGACCTCTGCTTATTTACCTGCCGATGTGGAAACAGTAATCGAACTTAAAAAGAATCTGGAAGCAGAGAATTCTATGGCAGAGACTGCCATGAACATGATTATGCAGAATGTGGGGCTTGCGAAAAAACGATCCCTACCCATTTGCCAGGATACCGGAACCATTTCCTTTTATGTGAAATGCCCGGTTGGGTACGACCAGTTAATGTTTCAAAAAGCTGCAGAGGAAGCAGTGGTTCAGGCTACTGAGAAAGGATATCTGCGGCAAAATTCTGTGGATTCCCTCTACGGCAAAAACACCGGCAATAATCTGGGAAAGGGGAGTCCTGTTTTTCACTTTGAGCAGTCCCGTGGCGAGGATGTGGATGTCCGTCTGATTTTGAAAGGCGGTGGATGCGAAAACATGAGCAGCCAGTACAAACTGCCCGCCGAAATTTCCGGCAAGAAATTTGGCCGGGATTTGAAAGGTGTTCACGCAGCAATTCTGGATGCGCTTGTCAAAGCACAGGGTAAGGGCTGTGGACCCGGATTTTTGGGGGTTTGCATTGGTGGAGACCGGGCAACTGGTTATGCACATGCCAAGGAGCAGCTTTTACGAAATCTGGACGATCAGAATCAGTATCCGGAACTGGCCAAGTTGGAAGAACAAATTATGCAGGATGCCAATGAACTGGAAATTGGTCCCATGGGATTTGGCGGTAAATTCACGCTGGGCGGTATCAAGATAGATTATTTGAACCGTCTGCCGGCATCTTATTTTGTGAGTATTGCCTACATGTGCTGGGCATACCGTCGGCGAGGATTAGTCCTGGATACTGAAGGAAATGTGAAGGAATGGCTGTATCAGGTGCCTGGTGAATTTGAAATTGACTACTCACAGTTTCCGGAAATGGAAGTGGACACCGAAAATGTAAAAGTCTTAGATACTCCGGTTTCCGAAGAGCAAATTCGTGATTTAAAAGTGGGTGACGTGGTGCTTCTGAATGGCGATCTTTTTACCGGCCGTGATGCAGTGCACCGATATCTGTATGACGGTGGCGATTTGGATGTTATTAAAGGTGGGGTGATTTACCACTATAGTCCGGTAAT
>CAZVKP010000474.1:0-3104 GCA_964627635.1 uncultured Calditrichaceae bacterium
CAGGAGGAGGTTCATTAGGCCAAATAACCGCTTTCTTTACCTGCTCTTTAAGCTCCATGGAATCCAACCAGCCTGGTACCTTTATTTTGATGACATTATGAGTTGGATTAAATTCCATTCTTTTAATAGAATAATGAACATCCTGATAATCTTGGGTAAAACTTAAAGAGGACAGCAAAACTAATATCAGTATAACTTGATACATATTACTTTAAGTTTATTTTTGATTAACACGAATAATAATATAACAAATAACTTCCACAAATAACAGGCGATCTTTGTCTAAATATTGGGGCGCAAGTAAATTTAGAAAGCAGAGAATGAGACTTCTGCTGCCTTACTAAAACTTTTTATTTACCGCGTTAACTAAAAAATCAATAATGCTCCGGAATTTACCTTATTGAAAATGATGTGAGCATAATGAAATTTTCATTAAATTACCACTTTAACAATACCTTCATAGTTCGTTAAATTTCATGAATTAATGAAACATAATTATTGTGAGGTTAACAGAAATGACAAAAAAATGGATCATTGGAATTCTTTTCATACTTTTTATAATCGTGATTTCAATTGGAATATTTGTATTTATTCAAATTCAACAAATGGAGCCTGAATATTCAGGAAATTTTAATATTCAGGGGCTTAAAAGCCCAGTGACTATATCCTGGGATAGTTCGGGAGTTATTCATCTTGAGGGAGAAAATGTTGAAGATGTGATTTTTGCTTCCGGGTTTGCTGAAGCAAAAGAAAGACTTTGGCAAATGGAAATGATGCGGCGAATGGCCAGGGGAAAATTATCGGAAGTCTTTGGAGACACTACACTCCAAATGGATAAGTTGTTTTTAACTTTAGGATTGGATACCCTTGTTGAGAAAATTTATGAAAATTACTCAGAAGAATCAAAAACCTGGTTATTACAGTACGCCAAGGGGGTAAATGCCTATCTTCGCACAATTCAAGATGATCTGCCAATTGAGTTCACATTAATGGGAATGAAACCGGAACCATGGGTACCGCAGGATTGTATTTTACAAACACGAGTTATGGCGTGGTTTTTAAATTTTAATTGGAAAGCAGAAATTTTGTATTGGCAACTTTATTCTCGCCTGTCCCAAAGTAAATACCAGGAAATACTTCCTCACTGGAAAGATTATCCTGAGATTATAAGTTCCGGGCAATTTGAAGAATTTGGTAAACGCTTATTAGGTATTGACAAGCAGATTAGAGACTTATTTGGTTTTTCGACCAATTTTGTTGGAAGCAATAATTGGGTGATCTCACCCGACAGAACCCAAACCGGACATGCCATATTGGCTAACGATCCGCATTTAGCACTTAGTTTACCCTCAATATGGATTGAAATGCATATGAGCTCTCCTGAAATGAATGTGGCTGGCTTTAGTCTGCCAGGCACTCCCGGAATAATTATTGGAAGAAATCCAAGAATCTCATGGGGATTGACGAATGGCATGATAGACGATAGTGATTACTTTATAGAAAAAATTGATACGCTGCGGAATGTTTATTACCGTGATGATCAGAAAAAAGACCTTCAGGTGCAAACACGGCAGATTTCTGTGAAAAATAAAGAAGATCAATTTTTTAATGTATATCGAACTGATCGGGGGGCGATTTTCAATTCAATTTTCCCAAAAATATCTGTGGATAAATTTTTGTCATTAAAATGGTCCGGGTGGGAAAAGACGGATAATCTACAAACATTCATTAAATTATCGCGGGCAAAAAATTGGGATGATTTTGTCGATGCGTTATCACACTATACTTTACCGACCCAGAATATCGTTTTTGCTGACAAAAAAGGAAATATAGGATATAAATTGGCCGGTAAGATTCCAATTCGCACCTATAAAAATGGGCTTTTACCTGTCGATGGAAGCGTAGCAGCAAATCGTTGGAAATCCTGGACACCTTTTGAAGAGTTGCCAGAAATTTTCAATCCAAAACGGGGATGGATAGCAACTGCCAACAATAAAGTGATGGAAGATTATCCTTATTATTTGTCCTTTTTGTGGGAACCACCATGTAGAATGGTGAGAATAAAAAACTTTTTAGAAAATGATTCTTCTCTGAAATTAAATTCAACAAAACTACTCCAATCAGATGTACTAAATCTTATGGCAAAGGGACTTGTTCCAATACTAATTTCAGAGATAAAAATTAGTGAAAAGACAGGTGGATTAGAAAAGGACATACTTTTACTCCTGGAAAAATGGGACTTCAGAATGCATACAGAAAAAGTTGCACCTTCCATTTACGAGGCTCTGCAGTTAAAATTGATAAAGAATATATTTTTAGATGAGATGGGTAGTACCCTTTTTGATTTGTTTGTGAATTTACCCAATTTTTATTGGAGAATTTATGCTCAAGTATTTAAAAATCCGAATTCAAAGTGGTTTGATGATATAAAAACAGAAAATATAGAAACCCGAACCGATATGATTAATAAAAGTTTCAAGGAAGCTATTGCTTTTCTAAAAAATACAGTTAGTTCCGATATAGAAGATTGGCAGTGGGGAGAAATCCATCAACTGGAACTGAAACATACATTAGGAGAGAACAAGCTAACTCGAGAGATATTTAATAAAGGGCCATTCTCTGTCCCCGGTTCGGGAACAACTGTTAATGTTGGTTCATACCCTTATAAGAAGCCATTTATAATGAATGCTGGAGCATCTTTGAGATTTCTGGTGGATTGGAAACTGCATGATGCTTATTACAGTATTATTCCAGGGGGAAATAGTGGGAACTTTTTAAGTCCATTTTATGATAATCAAATAGCCAGGTGGCAATTAGGCGATTATAAGAAAGTTAAAATGAACCAATTAATTTACGATCGTAAGATTGTCTTAAAACCTGTGAAATGAATAATAGATTCATCTTGACAAAAGGAGCTATAAAAATTATATTTTGCGTCGTTTTGATACAAAATTAAAATTGTTTAAAATTTTGTTCTATTGACAAAGCATCATTTTTTTAATAAATTTTGTAGCTGTAGAAAGTTTAAAAATGGTCTAAGACAAGGTACCTTTTACTCGGCAATTCGAGATGAATTAAAGGGGTAAGAGGGGCAAAGCGAGTTC
>CAZVKP010000475.1:0-3103 GCA_964627635.1 uncultured Calditrichaceae bacterium
CATCCCATTCCCCTCACACGGTGACCACCATGTGGCATCCCCCTTTCCCTTCTCCTGCCAGGAGAAGGGAAAGGGGGCGACCAATTGCTACAATATTTTGATTAACAATCTGGGGGATAGGGTTGAGGTAAAAGTAAGGTTAGTTTTGAATATTTATAAAATATGCGGAGTTAAAGGCATAATCATTTAAAATTTTTTTGAAATTCTACTGAACCAGGCACTATTGTAAAAATCATTAAATTGCCGGGTAAAAGCCATTTAAAACCTGTTCTGAGATTTTTATAATTTGAGAATAAAGAATTTGCATTAATTAAAATGTTATTGTAACTTTAAAAAATTCAAGACAATAACAATAATGGAGTGCCAGATGAATTTTAAACGGATTCACTACACCCCGACTTCAAATCCGAATTCAATTAATAATAATCATTTTAATCAAAGGCATTTTTGGTGGTTATTTAAAAAGAAAAAAAAGGAAACGGTTGGAAGACCTGGTGCAATGACTCCCGAGCAAATAAAGAAAACAGTAAAAGAGATTGGAATTGGAAATCAGGCGGAAATTACCCGGATCGGATATGACGGAACTATAGATGATATGCCCATTATGGTGGAAATTATTGATATATCCGAACATGGCTTTACAGGAAAAATTGTGAATGTGGAAAGACAGATGATCGAAGACGCCACAGAAAAATTAGTTTATGCCAAAATGGGTGGAGGAACCATTGAGTTCCAATATGATGATGGTGACATCAAAGATATTTCTGTGTCCCAAGATGAAGAGTTGCTCAAACAGGAAACAGATAAAGCCGCATTAAAAGAAATTCTGTCGGCACTGGAACCGGGAGATCGTGTGATTGTTGCTTACTATGATAGCAGAAGAAAGGGGACGATTAACACAGAGGGTAAATTTATGGAAAAATCCGAAGATCTTAATAAATTTTCGCTTCAGATCGAAAAAATTAATCGCATAGAACTGGAAAAGAAAGAAACCAAAAGTTTTGATTTAGAGCGTGATTTGGTCATAGATATTTCAATTGTATAAAAATTTGAAGGTTTTGAGGGGATATTAATCATAAAGTTTGATATAAAATAAGTATTGTAAGATTTTCCTTCCTATTTCCTAAATAAATAAAACTTGACGAATGGAATTTAAAGTTGAAGCAACAGATCGCAATTCCTTAGCACGCGCCGGGTGTTTTGAAACAGCTCATGGCTCGGTGCAGACACCCATTTTTATGCCGGTTGGTACTATTGGCACTGTAAAAACCATGAGTCCTGTTGATTTGCGCGAAAACGGTGCTCAAATCATTTTGGGAAATACCTACCATCTATATTTAAAGCCCGGTTTGGAAGTGCTGAAAAAATCCGGTGGATTACACAATTTCAATGGCTGGTCCGGACCCATTTTAACTGATAGTGGTGGATTTCAAATATACAGTTTGAGCGATCTGAAACGGATAACTGTAGAAGGAGTATACTTTAAATCGCATTGGGACGGATCATCACATTTTTTTACGCCACAAAAGGTGGTCGAAATTCAGCGTGCTATCGGATCAGATATTATGATGGTACTGGACGAATGTATCGCCAATCCCAGCGATAAAAATTTAGCCAACAGAGCACACCGCCTAACGTTAGAGTGGGCAAAAAAGTCCAGGGAGGCTTTCTCAAATACAGAAGCCCTTTATGGATATTGTCAATTTCAATTTGGAATAGTACAAGGAGGAATATATTCCGATTTGCGACAGGAGAGCGTGGAAATGCTGACTGATATGGAATTCGAAGGATATGCCATCGGCGGATTGGCGGTTGGTGAAACTGTGGATGTGCGAAATGAGATGACTGAGCTTTGCACTAAAAATTTACCCGAAGATGCTCCGCGCTATTTGATGGGAGTTGGCACTCCCATTGATATCTTAGAGTCAATAGAACGTGGCGTGGACATGTTCGATTGTGTGATTCCAACCCGCAATGCCCGAAATGGCACGGTGTTTACCACCTATGGCAAATTGGTGATTCGCAACGCGAAATACAAAAGTGATCTGGAGCCAATTGATACAACTTGCGAGTGTTATGCTTGTAAGAATTTTTCGCGAGCCTATATCCGGCACCTTTTTAATGTGAATGAAATGTTTGGTCTGCGGTTAGCCACCATTCACAATGTTCATTTTTACTTAAAGCTTATATCTGATGCCAGGGAAGCGATTTTGAATAATCGGTTCCTGGAATGGAAAAAAGGATTTATCAAAAATTTCCAGGATAATGAGGTTTAATTATAAAACGCTTTGTATGAAGTTTGATGAAATATTAAATTTCGGTTAAATTTTTGAATAATGTTTAATATTAATGAAGGAGAATTAAGTGGTAGAGACATTGTATGCAATGGCAGGCGGACAAGGGGGCGATGGTGGCAACGCATTTTTATCCTTTTTACCTTTAATTTTAATTATCGTGATTATGTATCTGTTAATTCTACGTCCACAGGCGAAGAAACAAAAAGAGCGACAAAAGATGCTGGATTCGGTGAAAAAAGGGGATGATGTGGTGACTGCCGGTGGCATTCATGGGAAAGTTGTTGCGGTGAAAGATGACAATAAAGTGCTGATCGTTAAAATTAGTGACAATGTTAAAATCGACGTGGATCGAACTGCAATCTCCAACATCAAACGCTCGGCTTAAGCATCCAATCAGAGAGCTTTGAACTTTGTGTATTGTTGATGCGTAAGATTGATAAAAAGAAAAAGGGCAATTAAATGGCAGTATTACCCATTATAAAAGTCGGGCATCCAACCCTGCGAAAGGTCGCAAAAAGGGTAGAAAAATTCGATGAAATTCTGCAAAAAGTTGTGGATGATTTGATTGAAACCATGCGAGTGAATGAGGGAATCGGATTAGCTGCGCCACAAGTGAATATAGCAGAGCGATTTTTTGTTATCGATAAAAAACTCATAAATGAAGATTGGGAGGCACAAGCTTACATCAATCCGGAAATTCTTTCAACAGACGGATTGGAAAAAGTTGAAGAAGGATGTTTGAGTATTCCCGGCGTTCGATTGGATGTCGTTCGTCCATTCTCGATAAATGTTCGATATCAAAATAC
>CAZVKP010000476.1:0-3099 GCA_964627635.1 uncultured Calditrichaceae bacterium
TTAAACTGGAAAATGACAATGACAACATTATTCTCGGAATTAACTTGCAAATTCCTATCTTTTCCGGATTTCAAACCAGTGCACAGGTTCAAAAAGCTCGGGTGGACGTTCGCAAAGCAGAAACCCGTATTCGTATGGCACATGATAACATTCGTATCGAAATTCAAAATATTTGGCTGCGTATGAGAGAAGCCCGGGAGCGAATTCAGGCAGCGCAGAAAAGTGTAGAAACCGCTCAACGGGGTTTTGAAATTGCCGAAACCCGGGCACAAAATGGACTGGCAACCCAACTGGAACTCAAAGAAAGCCGGGTGGCACTGGATCAGGCACAACTGAATTATTATTCTGCAACATACGATTATCTGGAAGCGTTTTTCGACTGGGAAAATGCCACGGGAACAGTGAAAGCACAGGCATTTTAAATTTAAAATCTTTAATGACATCGACTGAAAAAAATATAGAATTCGGAGGAATCATGAAAAAGGCGCTTATTGCTGTATTATTGTTGTTAAGTAGTTTACTATTATGGCAATGTTCCAAAGAAGGCACGGCTGAACAGAAATCAAAAGTGTCGGATGCCATTCCGGTACAAACCATGGAGCTGCAGCCACGTCCGTTTGCTGAATATCTGCAAATCACCGGAACAACTGAGGCACGCAACCGGATTAAAATTGTAGTGGAGGAAGGCGGCACTTTAAATAAGGTGCTCATTGACCAGGGTAATTTTGCCAAAGCCGGCGATACTCTTGCCATACTCACCAACAGAGTTTTAAAGGCAGGCTTTCAGGAAGCCAGAGCAGCACTTCACCAGGCAGAGCTCGATTTCAACAGTAAAAAAGTGTTATATGGTAAAAGAGCAATTTCAGAAAATGAATTTTTAGCCTCACAATACAATTGGGAACGTGCAAAAGCAGCTTATGAACTGGCAAAAGCACGTTACTCAAAACTATTCATCACAGCGCCTTTAAATGGTTATGTTAACGACAGATTATACGACTTAGGGGCATATGCAACCCCCATGACCCCGATATTTGATTTTCTGGACAACGCATATATGAAAATTACTGCTGGCGTTGCAGAACGCTTCTTAAATGACATTAAAATCGGAACTCCGGCGGAAATCACCTTTGATGCTTATCCGGATATTAAAATGAATAGCGAAGTATCGTTCATTACCCGCAGTATCGATCCCATGAACCGGACTTTTCAGATTGAAATTCAGATCCCAAATCCCGATCGAAAATTGGCTCCCCAAATGATTGCAGATTTAAAATTGTTAAGAAGATCATATGAAAATCAAATTGTTATTCCATTAGACGCACTGGTAGAATCCGAACAGGGACGATTTGTCTTTGTATCATCGAATGGTCAGGCAAAGAAAATTCCGGTTGATCTTAAAGCGGTTTACGAAGATAGCGTGGTTGTGGAAAATCTGGAGCCAAACCAGCGATTGGTGATCTTAGGACAACAGGAATTGACAGAAGGAGATACGCTATTTCTAACGGAAAATTAAGGGTTACTGAATGTCATTCGTAATGAAGTAAATTTTAAAAAAGAAAGAATTTATACAAACGTGAGGCGGAAATGAAAGTTACAAATTGGTCGCTCAAACAGAAAACCAGTATTTTTGTACTGCTTGCGATTGTCATCATTGCCGGATTTGTTTCCTATAGTAAACTTCCTGTGGAATCCTTTCCTCAGATCAAACAACCGGTTGTGATTATCGCCGCACCCTATCTGGGCGTTTCTCCATCGGATATGGAAACATTGGTCGCGCAGCCCATTGAAAATAAATTAAAAGAGATTACCAAAATAAAGAAAATGACCTCCATCAGTCAGGAAGGTTATACCAATATCACAGTGGAATTTGAATCCGATATTGATATCGATGATGCGGTACGAAAAGTCCGGGAAAAAGTTGATCAGGCAAAACCGGAATTGCCCGACGATGTGGAAGATCCTTTTATCCAGGAAATAAATTTTGAAAATATTCCGATTATGCTGGTTAGCATTGTGGGACAGCAATCTCTGGTGAGACTCAAAAAAATTGCTGAAGATTTAGAGGAAAAATTTGAGCAAATTCCCGGTGTCCTCGATGTAAAAATCTCCGGTGGGCTGGAACGGGAAGTTAAAGTCAACCTGAGCCCTGCACGGTTGCGATACTACGGAATCGGAGTGACAGACGTGATTAGTGCCATCCAGCAGGAAAATACCACCATACCGGGGGGCTCATTGGAAAGCGGAAATCTAAAATATACCGTTCGAATTCCCGGCGAATTCACCTCTGTGCAAGAATTAAAAAATATTGTGGTAAAAACAATTAACAGCTATCCGGTTTATCTGCGAGATCTGGCAGATGTGGAGTTCGGGTACAAGGATCAAACCAGCTACTCCCGATTGGATGAAAAAGCCAGTGTTACCCTCTCAATTCAAAAGCGCAGCGGAGAAAACATTATCCGAATTTCAGATGCCGTAAAGGAAATTCTCAAAGGTCATGAAGAGAAACTACCTGCCAAAACCGAATATGTCATTTTAGCCGATCAGTCTAAAGACATCCGCTCCATGGTCAATGATCTGGAAAATAACATTATTGCCGGTTTATTATTGGTAATTGCGGTACTTTATTTCTTCATGGGAGGACGAAACGGGCTGCTGGTTGGTATTGCTATCCCAATTTCCATGTTACTTTCATTCATCGTCATCAGTTTACTTGGCTACACGTTAAACATGATCGTTTTGTTCAGTTTGATTCTGGCATTGGGAATGTTAGTGGATAATGCGATAGTGATTGTGGAAAATATTTATCGTCACCATCAGGAAGGTAAGGGTCTGCTAAAAGCTGCACGGGAGGCAACCAGCGAAGTGGGCATGGCGGTGATCGTTTCAACCTTCACCACCTTATTTGCATTCGGGCCATTAATTTTTTGGCCGGGAATTGTGGGCGAATTCATGAAATATCTGCCAATCACACTGGTCATCACATTATCTGCATCGCTCTTTGTGGCATTTGTTTTTAATCCGGTTATAGCCTCCAGCTTTTTAAAATTAGAAACCCGTAATAAAAAATTGCTTGGAGACCGGCTTCTTCAATGGCTTATT
>CAZVKP010000477.1:0-3075 GCA_964627635.1 uncultured Calditrichaceae bacterium
GCGGCACTGAGCGGCACTGCTCAGGTTGGGGTAACTATTACGCCGCAAGATGTAGTTGAATCCGATTATACCAGATTGGTTCAGCGGATTGGCACTGAGAGTAATGCCCTGATAATTATGGCAAATATCCCTTATGTAACGGATATCCCTTTTGTGAATATGCTTGACATTATTTTCAGGGATGTGGATAATTTCGGTAATGTTCCGGTTGTTTTTGATGAAACATTCACACCGGTTGATTTCGGTGGTGGTTTGCACATTCCGCTGCTAACTGAAGAGCAGGATGTTGCCCATCTGCTTCTGCCTGCCTTAAGCGCATATCAACAGGGAATTGGTGTTCCGGACTCAGCGGCTTTAACAAATGAACCATATAATTATCCACCGGCTCTCGCATCCGGATTGGTTGCGGCCATGAAAGCAGGAGGATTGAATCCGACCGGTCAGGCTTTCCCTGCAAATTTTACCCTGACAAATACAGAAATTACCACAATCAAAGATGCTGTGGATGGATTCAACGCCACAATAAATAATTTGGCGTTGCCAAATAGCATTCCCATTGTAGATGTAAATACTCTGTTGTCAGAAGTTAAGCAAGGTGGTGTAGCCGGAGTTACCGGTTTGTTTGCTTTACTGGATCCGGCTACCACGGCATTCAGTCTGGATGGTGTCCATCCCAGCAATGCAGGCTATGCAGTCCTCGCAAATGCATTTATCGATCAAATAACTGCGGCAACCGGGGTTACCATACCCAAATTGACCATTTCAAATTTCACAGGTCAGTATGCCGGTGGCATGAGTAAAAAAATCCCAATGGAATCAATCACAAAGGTGAAATCAATTTTTAAAGTGCCGTCTCATTAGAATTCAGATGGAACAATAAGAAGCCCGGTTGGCGATTTGTTGACCGGGCTTTATTTTTTTAATCAAATAGACATTGTTTTTTGATAAATGAAGAAAAGTGGCGGGTGACCAAAAAACCACTTGCTTATCGAATATAAAAAAATATAATTTGTGAGCTGGAACGTCTTAATTTCTCATTCGTTGAGTAATATGCTCGACGCGGTGGATGGGGTTAAAGTTTTTTTAAATTATTTCGATTTTAGAAATACAAAATAATTGGGTATATTTAAAAACATTAAGTATGAAAGAAATTTGGACTTTGAAAAATGCTTAGATTGAATAAAACAATCTTCATTTTATTAATTTTGCTGTTTTTATTTCCTTCTCTCTTCGCTCAACAGGAACGATTTATTGCAATTCTTCCCTTTACCAATACCGGTTCTGCACAATATGATTGGGTGGCTCGTGGTATTGAAGAGATTTTGTATGATAAATTCTCTAATTTGAATTCAGTCCAGGTTTTCGAAAAAGTGACACTGGATCGTATTTTGAAAAACCGTAATATTCGAAAAGAATCTGATTTGACTGTCCGAAAAGCTTTTGCCCTGGGAAAGGAAACCGGTGTCGATGTACTCCTCACCGGAAATTACCAAAGTTCAGGCAATAAGCTGAATCTTAAGTTCAGGTTGATTAGTACTTACACCGGATCGGATATACTGAACAAAACATTCCGGGGGCAAATCTCGGATATCTTCCGATTGCACGAACAGGGTATCTCAAAGTGCTTGGAAGTTATGCAATTACCGATAAGCAGTTCAGAACGGCAGATGCTGGGCCAGGTGTCCACAAATTCAATCCGGGCATTTGAGTACTACTGTAATGCCTATCTGAAATTTCAGAATGGTGCAAATATGGACATCGTGGCGCGTTATTTTACCAATGCTTTGAAAGAAGACCCTGATTTTTGGGAAGCACAGTACAATTTGGGGGTTATTTATTACAATTTTGATAAGTTCAATAAAGCTATCGATCAATTTAAATCTGTTTTGAAGAAAAATCCGGATTTCTACAAACCTTATTACGGGTTGGGTGTCATCTATTATTTAAAAAATCAATTCAATGAAGCGATTCGCCGATTTGAAAGAGTTTTAAAGCTGGCACCGGATCATGATCGCTCGCTTTATTATTTGGGAAGAGTTTATGTGAAGATGGGTTCCATTGAAAAGGGACTGGATTTACTAAATCGTTCTGCAGAAATTAATCCTAACTATGCACCGACTCACTATTATATTGGAATTGCAAATTTGGAGAGAGGGTGGTACAAAACCGCTATTCAGGCACTTAAAGAATCGTTGGATATGAATGCTAAAAACTACCGAGCACACAACGCGCTGGGGCAGAGTTACTACCGGCTTCAGAGATTTGATGAAGCGATTTATGAATACAAAAAGGCAATTGAAATACGGAAGGATTACTCCACTGCCTATTTTAATTTAGGAAATGCGGTGTATAAACGCGGGGCTTTGGCGGAAATTGTGGATGCTTATTTGGACATTTTGGAAACACGATATTCGAACAATGGTGCCGGCAGTAATAATAATGGTTCTACGGAATTGGTTGCAGATCTGCAACGCATGAAAAGAGAGCAATCCAATGAGTCTGAACAGGTTTATACCAGAATGATAAATTCCTATCGTAAGGCGTTGAAACACGAACCGGACTTCTTTGAAGTTTCCTTCAATTTGGCATTAACTTATGAAAACTTAGGCCAAATTGATAGTGCAGAAGTCTATTATAAGAAATCCTTAAAAAGCAATCCTGACCTGGTGAGGGCACATATGCGGTTAGGGCGGTTATATGAATCCCAACAACGATACGATGAGGCATTAAAACAATTTAAAGAAGTCGTAAAAATCGAGCCGTCCTATTTTTCCGAAACACCTCGATTAGGTGAAAAATACCGTTATATCAATATCATTGAAGAAGTCCTTAAAGAATATCAATTAAAACATGAATTAAATCCCAAGGACCCGGAAATTTTATTGGTACTGGCGCGTATTTTTAATAGCCTGGGGCGCTATGGACAGGCAGAGGATTACTATTCTCAGATCGTTAGATTAGATCCAACCAATCGGGAAGCAGCAAAAGAATTAAAAGACTTGCGGCAGGACCGAAAGAAACTGTAAAACTCAATTATCAGGAATCTTGGGTTTAGCCTATTAGGACTTTTCCCCC
>CAZVKP010000478.1:0-3071 GCA_964627635.1 uncultured Calditrichaceae bacterium
GAAAAAATGAGATATTTTATTTTTGTTCTTGACTTTCTGCATAGTATCTATGTGAGAGAGCGCAGAGAACGCTGAGTCAAATAAAATGATTAACTTCAAGCTTATAAATTACAAGAACTAAACAAAAGCGTGAAAGTCAGTTTGACAAACAGCCCTCTCTGCGGCACTCTGCCTTCTCTCACAAGGTGACCACTTCCGTGGCGCGTTGAATAATAATGACAGGGAAATATATAAGTACATTTTGCTGAGTTAAGGGCATAATCATTTTTACAAATTTGAAAATTATGAGTAAGATGGCAGCCAAATATTAGCCTGAGGATGATTTATTCAGGTTTCCATTCTTTCCATACTTTTCCAACCAGTTTGGGACCAACTTTGAGTGTTGGTTTCCCGGGTTCCCACGCAGCCGGACAAGCTTCTTTACCTTCAGTATTACGGACATGCTGGAATGCCTGAATTTGCCGCATCGTTTCAGCAACCTTTCGACCCACGGGTGGTGTGAGAACTTCCATTGCCTGAACAACACCATCCGGATCGATCAGGAATCGTCCCCGGATATCGACACCCGCTTCTTCATCATAAATGCCGTAAATTCTACCTACATTACCTGCGCCGTCGGATAACATGTGGAACGGTATTCCGTCACCATCCACCATTTTCGACAGCTCCTCTTCATCCCAGATTTTGTGAACAAAAACGCTGTCCACACTCATGGAGAAAACTTCCACACCTAAATCCTGAAGTTGATTGTACACGCCGGCGACCGCCGACAATTCAGTGGGTCAAACAAACGTAAAGTCTCCCGGATAGAAACACAATAATACCCATTTTCCGAGATAATCGGAAAGTTTTACATTGGTAAATTCGCCTTTGTAATAAGCAGGTGCTTCAAAATCCGGGGCTTTTTTGCCAACTTGAACAGTAGCCATTTTTACCTCCTTTTCCTCGTTTATTACAGGTTGTGCTTCAACCGGCTTTTCGCTTTCGCCCACCACAGAACCGGTTGGTCTTGCACATCCTTCGCTTTTCTCGGACATCGCTTTACCTCCGAATTTATTTCAGTTAAATGACTACCACCTTACCATTTGTGAATAATATAATAAAATCGAATCCAATTAAATAACAAAAATTTATATATACGGTTTAATAATGAAGTTATAAAGGGAAGCTTAACTTTTTTAGGAATAATTCGGTTTAAATTAATTAATTGCTTATTTTTAAATCCGGGATGAAGAACTGTTTAATTTTCTGACATGGAGCGATAGATTTGTGATGGAGTTCCCTTTAAATGTTCTGGAATCTGCTCTTGCCTTTATTATTATCACATTGGGATCGATTTTGCAGGGCTCGGTTGGTTTTGGACTTGGTTTGCTTGCAGTACCTCTCCTCATTTTAATTGATCCATATCTGGTCCCGGGTCCCATCATTTTTGCGGCATTTTTCCTCAATATTTTAGTCTCTTATCGGGAGCGTCGCGAAATTGAGCCACTTAGTTTGAAATGGGTGCTGGCGGGACGTTTAATCGGAACCATTGCTGCTGCATATGTATTAACGCTTATTCCGCGAAATAAAATAACCATTTTACTTGGAGTAGTGGTCCTGTTGGGAGTGGGTTTCAGTGTTTGGGGACTACACTTACCCGTAACATCCAAAAATTTATTAAGTGTGGGAACCCTTTCCGGTTTTATGGCGACCTCTTCTGCGGTGGGTGGACCACCCTTAGCCTTAATTTATCAAAATCTTCAAGGTCCCAGTTTACGGGGAAAACTTTCCGGTATTTTTTTGATTGGCACAATTATGGCATTAATTTCGCTAGCTATCGTGGGTAGATTTGGCATTCTTGAATTAAAGCTCTCATTGGTCCTTTTCCCGGGAATATTATTGGGTTTTACCATTTCCAATAAATTAACCAAATTTTTGGACAGGGGGTTCGTGCGCCCGGCGGTGTTAATCGTATCAGGATTATCTGGTATTGTTGTTATTCTTCGTACCCTGTTGAATTAGAGTGGACAGTGAAGTAACTTTTAATTTAAAATCTGTTCAATTTTGTTCAATTCATTCTCAGTAAAATTTAAATTTTGAAGAGCCGCAATGTTATCTTCAAGCTGCTTCACACGACTTGCACCCACTAAAGCCGAGGTTACCGTTTGATGCCGCAATACCCAGGCAAGCGCCATTTGCGCCAGGGATTGTCCACGGTTTTGAGCAATTTCATTCAACCGACGGGCTTTTGAGATTCGCTCTTGCGTAATACTTTCCCGGTCCAGGAAACTGTCTTCTCTGTCAGCACGGGAGCCGGGGGGAATGCCCTCTAAATATTTATCCGTTAGAATGCCTTGTTCTAACGGAGAGAACACGATGCTCCCGATTCCTTCTTCATCGAGAACATTTAGCAATCCATCTTCAATCCAGCGGTCGAACATGTTGTATCTGGGCTGATGGATCAATAGAGGTGTTCCGAGGTTCCTTAAAATTTCACCGGCTTTGCGGGTGTCTCCTGCGCTGTAATTGGAAATGCCCGCGTATAGTGCTTTTCCCTGTCGAACCACCTGGTCCAATGCCATCAGGCTTTCCTCCATTGGTGTCTCCGGATCGGGCCGATGGTGATAGAAAATATCCACATACTCCAAACCCATTCGTTTCAAACTCTGATCCAGACTGGCAATAAGATACTTGCGAGAACCCCAATCGCCGTAAGGTCCCGACCACATGGGAAAACCCGCTTTGCTGGAAATAATCAGTTCATCCCGATAAGGTAAAAAATCTTTTTTGAGAATTTTGCCAAAGTTTTCCTCTGCCGAACCGGGAGGTGGTCCGTAATTGTTTGCCAGGTCAAAGTGAGTGACTCCCAGGTCAAAAGCTCTTCGCAGAATTGTTCGGCCATTTTCAAATATGTCCACGCCTCCGAAATTGTGCCACAGACCAATGGAAATTGCCGGAAGTTTAAGTCCGCTTCTTCCGCAGCGGTTGTAGATCTTGTCATTGTAACGATTGGGATTGGGAAAGGTGGTCACAATTATCTCCTTTATTTGTTGTGTATTCTTTTATTTTAATTCAGTTTAACTCAATGA
>CAZVKP010000479.1:0-3065 GCA_964627635.1 uncultured Calditrichaceae bacterium
ACGTCTTCCGGTGTTACATAACCACGCCGCCGTAAAAAGGCATGTGCTTTTGATGCCAATTTCAAATTAATAGATGCTCGTGGTGACGCACCAAATGCAATAAGTGGTTTCAAATCATTCAATCCGTATTCCTCAGGATCCCGGGTTGCGAAAACAATATCAATAATGTAGCGATCAATCTTTTCATCCATATAAACATCATTTACCACGTTCCTGGCACTCAAAATATCCTGTGGATTAACAACCGGCTTAACCAATTCCCCATTGCCGGAAGTCATTCGCTGCATAATTAACAATTCTTCATCTTTTTTAGGATAAGTGATATTTAATTTGAGCATGAAACGGTCTACCTGAGCTTCCGGTAAAGGATAAGTTCCTTCCTGTTCAATCGGATTTTGAGTTGCCATCACCAGAAAGGGTTCCTCCAATTGGTAGGTATGATCTCCAATTGTTACCTGTCGTTCCTGCATTGCTTCCAACAAGGCACTTTGAACTTTAGCCGGCGAACGGTTAATTTCATCCGCTAAGATCATATTGGCAAATATGGGACCTTTTCTGACGGTAAATTCACCTGTCTTTTGGTTATAAATCAATGTTCCCAAAAGATCTGCCGGCAGTAAATCCGGCGTAAACTGGATACGTTGAAATTTGGTTTGAATAATTGACGAGAGTGTGCTTACTGTCATGGTTTTGGCTAATCCCGGCACACCCTCTAACAATACATGCCCGTTGCACAGCAAACCGATTAGCAATCGTTCCACCATGTACATCTGTCCCACAATCACTTTTCCCACTTCAGATGTAATCTTCTCGACAAATTCACTTTCTTGTTGAATTTTGTCATTAATCGCTTGAATATCCACGCTCATTGTTCCTCCTTTATCTCAGCTTGTGTGGATTCCAGAAACTGCTTACGCTTAATTAAAAATGACTCAATTGTTCCATAAATATTGGTAAACTCCGCAGGATCAACATTTTTTCCTGCAAACTTAACTTCATCCAACTGCTCAAAAACACGAATTAAATTTTGGCGATCGGTTTCATCAATAGCCAGTTCATGAAGCTTGGAAATGATTTCACGGGTATTCAATTCTCGGGCATGAACATCAAAATCCTGGCTCAGATATTCTCTAAAGATTTTGGAAAGGCGCCCCACCATTTCTTGTAAATTGGTTCCCCTGGGATCGACTTCCTGTGCTAAGCGATTCAAATAATGCTCCGGAATTGACTGAACTGGTAGAGAACTTTTTTGGGATGCACTTCTTTTTCGTAAATATTTGAAGAGAAAATAGGCAATTGCCCCAAAAAAAATAATCAATAAGATAACATAGATAAAAGACTTTATCCGACCTCCGCCTTCTTCCGGAATAGGTTCGGTAATTTCTACCATTACTCGCTGAGAAGTCAATTGATCTTCTTCACTGGTTTTTCTATTGGTGTATTTGATAGTGACTCCGTCGATGTAAGCCATCCCCATTTCCAGGGGTTTAAATCGGTAGGTAATGGCCTTCACTGCCCGGTATTTATCCTCGCCAAGTGGTTCCAAGCGGTTCTCAGAGCCGCTTCCTTCAAGTAATAAATTTGTGAGGGTGGGAAGAGATACCGGTTCAATTTGATAAAGACTTAATTTTCCATGCCAGGACACCTCGATATGATAAACAACCCGGCGGTTTTGGGGCACTTCACTTTTTTCAACAAAAGTATTTAATCTAATTCCACTGGGTTCCTCCTGAGATGCCTGAACGGTATCCGATGATTGTGAATAAATGCAGGTAAAAAATAGCAGAAAAACTAAAAATGTCCATTTAAATTTTAATAATCCCAATTTCATATTTGCCTATGTTAAATTAAAAGAATTTATTTACTTAACGACCAATTATAAAGTTCCGAATTTTTCCCAAACAAAAACCCTGCCTTCACTAACACAAAAGAACAGGGTTTGTTTAATATTTTGTGTGAATCCGCTAAAACATTCCTCAATACACTGAATTTTTCACTCGGTTGAAACAGTAACTTTTTGAGATTTTTCTTCTTGCACGGTGTCCTGATCTACACTTTCGTCTTTCAAAAATGGTAAATCATCAATACTTTTTCCCAAATTGTCAATTTCATATTTGGCATCGTCCGCCAAATCGTGGTTTGGATACTTTTCAAGGAAATCTTTATAATATTTTTCAGCTTTCTCATAATTGTTTAAATGATTGGCGTTGATAAATCCTACCATAAAAAGCGCCTTAGAAGAATAGGTTCCATTGGGATACTTATCCAAAATCATCTGAAAATTTTTCTCTGCTTCACTCCATTTTTCTTTCCCCATGTACTGGTAAGCCAAATCATAATATTCTTTTTCACTTTTTTCATTACTGCAGCCAATTGCCAGTAATAATAAAATGTTAAGCAATATAACGGCAACCCATAATTTTCTCATGCTTCCTCCAATTAATTCTTATAAAATTCGTGCCAAATTTATATTCTTTCCTTCTTAAATGCAAGTTTTAAGAGAAAATTACAATTTAGTTATAGGTTATAAAAGTTAAGTTTATTTTTGCTTAAAAATTGACTTTTGGTGAATAATTTTTATAGTAAACATAAATACTCTTTTTTTGAAAAATTTTCTTGACAAACGATTATTAGTTTATTATACTTTATGTGAACTTGCGTTCACTTTTTGGCTTTTACATAGTGAACATAAGATGACAAAAATATTTTGACGAAAATTGGAGGAAATCGCAATGAAAGGTCTCACCGATCGACAAAAAGAAGTGCTTGAATTTATATCAGACTACATCAGTCAGCATAATTTTCCCCCGACGTACCAAGAAATTGCCGACGCATTTGGCATTGCATCCAAACACGGGGTAGTGCGACACTTAGTGGCATTGGAACGCAAAGGGTATATTTCCCGTAGTGATACACTTGCCCGTAGCATCCGCATCGTTCATCCGGAGTATATGGCAACAACTGACTCCGTGCAAATACCAATAGTGGGGCGAGTGGCTGCCGGTTATCCTATTCTGGCAGAAGAAAATATTGAAGATTACTTTCCGCTTACATCGGATTTTGTT
>CAZVKP010000480.1:0-3064 GCA_964627635.1 uncultured Calditrichaceae bacterium
TCTAAAAACTTCATAAATTTACGAAAAATAATAAATTGTTTTAAGGGTTTCCAGGGGCAATCCAATTTTGGAACATGCAGAGATGGCTTTCAGCAGACAGAATAATTTTAATGGGAATTGTAGGGCGTTGGTTGGGAATATAAAAATGCAGGTTTGATTTTGCAGGTTAGTTGCACCGGTTTCGATATTGACTCATTGGTGTTTTGGATTGTTGTGATGGTTGGTAAACAATTGCTGGCAGGTGTTGTGTGGAGCATTCCGGCATTTCAATCCGGGTTTCCCCAAAGATTTCCGGTATCCACATCCCTTCCTATCAATTTAAGATAATAGAACAGTTGTCCTTTGTGCTGGGCGAGATGTTGTATCATGAGCAGGAGATGTTGAAATAAAGTGAGTTCCGGACCACCCCATGGGGCAGCGAACCGTTCTGCCAATAATTGGTCCTCGTTTATATCCTTGAGGCATTGGAATGCCAGGATTCGATCTTTTGTTAGCAGTTCAAGTGCCTCTGTCACGCTATCAACCGCGGGCATTGCCGACGCCGGCGGAACATGGTTTGTGGCTTCCATATCTTCGGGATCCGCATTTTCCGGTAAACCCCAATCCCCTTTTACAAATCCCTGAATGGCTTTACCGCAGCCAAAGCTTGCACAGTGCATCAGGAGCTGTCCTGTCGTCATCCAGTTTTTTCCACTGCCCGGTTTCCATGGCAGATCTTCGTCACCCACTTGCTGGAAAAGTATTTCGGTAATATCATAGGTTGCTTCAGCTTGCTCAAGCAATACTTGTTTGAGGGTTACATCTTTATTCATAAATCATATTTAATATTTTGCCGTTTCCAAAATTTCTACCTCATCCATATTGATTTTTTGTTTTGCCTGCCAAAGATTGAAATTATTTTGCATGATCAGCCAGCTTTCAGGCGAGCGCCCAAGCGTTTTGGAAAGACGAAGCGCCATTTCGGAGCTGATGTTGCTCTGTCCTTTAATAAGTCTATTGAAAGTTGAAGGCGCAACATTAAGTTTTGCAGCCACTTTTCGGTAGCTTACCCCAAGTGGTTCGAGGTAAACCTCCCGTATAAACTCGCCCGGATGTGGTGGGTTATACATGCTCATTAGTGATAATCCTCATAGTTTACTATATTTACGTCATCATCTTTAAATTCAAATGTGATTCGCCAATCTTTACTGACATCTATCGCCCATAATCCCTTCATTTTGCCTTTTAATGGATGTAACCGAAATCCAGGTAAATCAAGGTCCTGAAGTACAGTTGCAGTATCCAGTGCTGCTAAAATTATTGACGTGCTTAACTAAATCCATTCCCTAAGCTGCCCAATATGATGCTCATAATGCTCGATCTGCACTTCCATCCAATCGATAAATTCTTGATTATCAGAAATTTCCTTTGGAGATATGGAACCGGCTATTTGATTGAATTCCCGCTGAGCGTCTTTTAACTCCGCTATTGTTTCGTTCCAGTTTAAGTGGCTGCGTTCCTGTACCGCTTTTCGGTTAAATTCATCCATGTCATACTCAATCGCCTGTTGAAGACCATCCTGGAAAAGCCCGAATTGTCGCACAACCTCTTTGTCCCAGGCAGAAAAGTGAGCAATCATCTGCTTTGGCGACCATTTGCCGCACACCCCGGGCTGACCCCTTTTGGATTCTTCCAGCAATTCCGTCAGGTGAATAAACTCATTTTGCAGTTTTTTTAATCGATTTAACAATGTGTTCCAGGAAGTGATTATATCTGTCATGAATTTTCCTTTACAATAATTAGATGGACATACATCATTATCATAACCATATATTGTGAATATCTAATTGAAATGAAATGGGTGAAATTTTACCATTAATTTACACTTCATTGCCACTATCTTTAGATAATGTATTAAAAAAAGATCAAAGAATATCATAATCATCAGGGGTTTAAACCTTTCATTCTGTGCCAGGCCATTCGGCTTTGGGTTGCCCCAGCCAAAACCACATGATGTAATCCACTGTAACCGGTTCACCTCCCGCGCTGCGGATCAATGTATTCACCTGCCCGCGGTGATATGAACTGTGCAGAACGACCTGATTCATCATCTGGGACAAATTAGATGGCTCCACAGCTTTGCCAATTCTCTCGGTCAGTTCCTCCGCCCAGGGGACATGTATGATCCGCTTCATATCGCTCTCTGACATATCATCCAAAAATTTCTCCAACTCCGTATAATAGTTCAATGCCCATTCGGATATGTCCCGGAAATTTCTAAAGCTATTGAGTTCCGGTATGTTTAATTCCTGTTCAAGCCACAGTAACAGATAGGCATGTTGAACGGTATGAATATGATACAGGAGTTCTTTCATTTTCTCATTCCGTTCATAATCAGACAGCTTGAAAACCGATTCCCAAACCTTTGCATCCGCCCAAAACATGTGAGCGAATAGATTTTTCTTTTCATTTAACAGACTCATCAATAATCCCGGCTATTTTTATACACTCTTCAGTTATAGTTTTTTATTTAAAGGGAATCATATATTGTCAAAATTAGAATAAAAAGTCAACGATATTTTTCCGCACAACGGAGAATGGCATTCAGGCTACGCTCCACATCCTGTTCAGCAGTTGCCCAGGAATCGGCTTTTTCCACGCCCTTCACAAGGTAGGCCAGAGACGGCACTGCTTTCGCCCATAAACCAAAGGCGCCATCCACATGCACCCACGCTCCGGCTTCATGCGCATAATCGCAAATCTTATCTACGGGATCGATGGCGCCGGTATTCACATTACCAGCCTGGGTGCAGACGATGCATGGTTCTGACAGGGCAGGCAGGGCATCGGACCGCATCCGGCCCTGCTCATCTACCGGCACCCGAACTACCCGGTTTCGTCCCAGTCCCAAAATGCCCAATGATTTCAGTAAGGATGGGTGAGCCTCCTCCCCAATCACCACAATAATTGGTGGCGCGCCAAACAAACCGTCGGCTTCCACATTCCAACCGGCGTGGGTCAGCACTGCATTTCTTGTTGCTGCCAAAGCGGTAAAGTTAGCCACCGTAGCACCGGTGACGAACGA
>CAZVKP010000481.1:0-3062 GCA_964627635.1 uncultured Calditrichaceae bacterium
GCGCCGTGCAGGTAAAATGCGCCCGTAGTTCAATTGGATAGAACGCCTGACTACGGATCAGGAGGTTGGGGGTTCGAATCCTCCCGGGCGCACTGATTAGCAAGGGTTTCAGCGTTTTGTAATATAGAGAAATGAGCGCTTTAGTAAAACATTGGAACGCGTTTAGGCGTATCTTTTTAAGTCAATCTATTATCTGATTATGACATATATTAAGGACAAAAAGAACATTCAATCTACTCGCCTTCCAACTTTCAATAATCCACCTATCAATGAAGTTGTTTGTGGGATGAGATTTCGCCCGTTAGATAAATTGCTCCTACCACACATTGGATTGCTGTGGAATAAATTTCGTAGCGAATATCCAAGGATCCAACATGCTCCACCTATAGGGGAAATTCTTGTAGATAATGCAACTGGACTGCCTATACCAAGAGTATGGTTTATAAATGAGGCAGATGATCAGTTGATACAATTTCAAATAGATCGTTTTTACTTTAATTGGCGAAATAGGGGAGAAGATTATCCCCGCTATGATTATATTATAACTAATTTCGAGAATGTATTAAATTCTATTTTGGATTTTTTTAGTATCTCAGATTTAGGTGAATTTCAACCAATTGAATATGAACTTACTTATATTAACCGTATTCCAAGGGGACAAGGTTGGGAATCATTTGATGATTTATCCCAAATTTTTACTGATTTTACATGGAACAATTCTGCAGACCGCTTTTTACAAAATCCTGGAAAAGTCAATTGGACGGCAGAGTTTGTAATGCCTGAACAAAAAGGTTTTTTAAGCGTTAATTTAAAGCATGCAATAAGGATCGAGGATAAGATACCTTTACTTGTATTTGAATTAAAAGCAAGGGGAAACGCCGAATCAAAGGAAGGTGAAAAAATTCGTCAGTGGTTTGATTTGGCACATGAATGGATAGTGCGCGGATTCACTGATTTAACCACTCCTGAAATGCACAAAATTTGGGAAAAAGAATAAAATGCCACAACCAGTCTTACACGAGGTTAGTGATACGAACATTGAGTTTGATTGGCCATTTGATGAGAAAATTAATGAGTCTTGGCAAAAGTTAAAGAATTTTTTAATAAAGGATTGGGCTAATAAAGAAGCTTATACCCAGGAAGATACACTCAATACCGTAGATGATCAGGTACAAAATTTAATTTTTTCAATTAAACTTTCAAAGCATGAAAGGTTAGCAAATCGACTCTCTATCTTGTATGATGATGCTAAAGAAGAAGATCCCACAAGTGTTGGAATTTCACTTGGGTCATTAAGGAATTTTTATAATTTCCTTCAATTATATAGTAATTTAAAGAAACCATCTATTACATTAAGTCCTGATAATAATATATATGCAACCTGGAAAATAGAGAATTGTCGATTTAGTATGCATTTTTTGCCGAACAGCGATATCAATTTTGTGATATTTAATCCAGTTCGTGGGCATCCTGAAAGAAAAAATAGACTCTATGGGAACGCAACAAGTGATACTCTGAAAGGATTGATAGCACCAGAAATTTTTAATTGGATATTGGAATGAAAAGTGACAGACTACCTGATACCGACCATATTTCTCGGATGTGTCACTCAAAGCATGTCGATGAAGGAGACGTTCAAGCTTCTGCTTTTATGTTAAGAGAAAATGATGTAGGTTTATCAGTAAATTGGCTCGAGATGTTACAGTGTGCAAATAGAGAAGAAGAAATTGTTGAAATTCGTAATGTTTACTACTCAACATTTCATTCAATTGGTGCACGTGCAAAAATTGCAGTTTTAAATGTGGGCAATGTTCGCAAACACGTTTGGATGGAAACACCAGATGATCGCAATCTTGATGTGATTCACGCACCATTAAATGATGATGAAACTGATACTCATAGCGAAATACACAATATGCATCCTAATCAAGAATTAATAGCAGAACTAATTTGTGAAACAATCCTTGAAATATATCCTGCACGTAATAAATAGTTTTAGATAAGAGGAATTTAAAATTCTTTATAAATTGCTTGCGTAATTTTATGGAAAAATACAATGTAAGCTTTATACTGTTTTCGGTTAATTAGTATATGTTGCTGCTATTAAGGACTTATAAATTGTATTTGGTATTTAAAATGCTTGGGGGTTCGAATCCTTCCGGGCGCACAATAAAAACAACAACTTAGCAATACTAAAAAATCGACTCTTATAGATGTCTTGGAACATTATTTTTAATGTTAAATAATAGGCTTATATTAAAGCGACCAATAATTAAACGAGCGGTTTATCGCATGTTGACTTTAAGCCATCAATATGTTCGAATAGTTTTTCATTCACATTTTGCCACATTGGATCCAAAATAAAATCTATTCCCTCTCTTCTTGCAAGTTTTGCTGCCGGGACAAAATCACTATCACCAGACACTAAAATAATTCTATCCACTAATTTTTTAAAAGTTAGGGTCGCAATATCAATACCTATTCTTATGTCAACCCCTTTTTGTCTTAAATTATAAAAAATATCACCTTCACCCAGATCATCTATTGTAATCTTTTTATTTAATAAGCTTTTTGTGACCTTAGGTCTTATAATCCAACCACCGCCATCCTTTAAATATCCCAATCGCAAAGCCACTTTTCTTTGTTTTTTTAATGCTGTATAAAATTCATACTTGAAAGTGGCTATATCAGTTTTCGAGAAGTCAATGGGTTTGCCGGTAATTGGATTATGTGCTTTTTTTGAAAACGGAGGGCAATCATAATATAATATCCGGTATAGCCTTTCATTTTCAACATGACGAAGTAACATTGTGTACATATTCCTCGCCATAGTAATGGCATCGTGTTTTTTTGCATCTCTAAAACATTTTCGATAACGTTTGAAGAAAAAAGCTCCATCTACAAGTATTGCAGTTGGTTTTATTGGAGAAAAGGATGATTTTTCTTGTTTTTCTTTTTTGAACATGAACTAATAGAAGAAACCCCTGGGTAAAGCTTTTTCCGGATTGGCGAAAAAGCGTTTTGCCAGGGGTAGTATTTATTATTTTTTTATAACATTTTAC
>CAZVKP010000482.1:0-3058 GCA_964627635.1 uncultured Calditrichaceae bacterium
AGCAGGCAAACAATGCGGGAATGCTCCGAAGGAGCAACATAATATAGCCAGGGGCGCACCGCCCCTGGAATTGAAAACATAGCAAAATAAAAGCCCTGCCACGCAAGTGGTGGCTATGCTGAGCAAATGACGTACTCAAAAATTCTTATTTTGAAGGGAACAATTCTGAGGGAAGGATATAAAAAAAATATAATATTATTAAGCATGAAATAACTTCTCTGGATGAAAAAACTTTTCTTTTGAAAATTCAATTGTGTTTTGATAATTTGTTGAAGAAATTTCTATACAACGTATTTATTTTATAAGGTTTAACTATAAAATAGGATTTATTATGAAAGTTTTACGCAACATACCAATAACCCTCATTGTAATGGTTGTTATGGTTTTTTCATTATGGGGAGATGAACCGGACGTCAAATTCAGTATGGATTTTGCCAGGTATCGTTCTGATAGTAGTTCTGTGTTGCTGGAAGTTTATTACTCTGTGATTCCAAATGAGAAGATGGCTGATACAAATGAAGAAATTAATGCCGATCTCAATTTTGAACTTGTCTCACAGGAGACGGATTCCATATTAGTGCGCAAAGATCTTGATGTCAGCATAAATCCGGCTAAGGTTGCCAAGGGAACCAGTGGTTCTCTGGGAATCATTAAATTCAACGTTCCGCTGGGTAAATACTTGCTTCGCATGTACAACCAAACCGATACCATCAGTTACGAAACATCAATCGGTAGTTTTTACCGGGACTTTGTGACCATCAGCGATATTGAACTGGCATCCAACGTTATTACCAACAGCAAGCAGAGTGAACATCCTTTTTATAAAAACACCATGCAGGTACAACCCAATCCCTCCGGCATATATGGAAAGGGTTCACCCAGGTTATACTATTATTTGGAGCTGTACAACCTTAATATAGGAAATGTCACTTCTCAGGATAGCGTATGGATACAAGCGGTTATTTCGGATACCAAGGGTCATGTGCGAATGCGAAAGGACTATTCGCGTACCCGCCAGTATGAGTCATGTGTAGAATTGGGTGCTTTTAATGTTCACAATTTGGAAACCGGGTTGTATACACTCATTTTTGCGGTATCGGATTCGTTAAAAGATAAAGCGGTGTATCGCCGGGAGAATTTTTATGTTCACAATCCGGATGTAGTATTGGCAGAAAAGGGCACCCCAACCGAGACTTATGTAAACAGTGAGTTTAATAATTTGCCTGAAGCAAAATTGGATGAAATGTTTGAGCAGGCAAAATATCTGGCAGAAAAATCGGAAGTTGAGGTTTATGAATTATTCAATGATGCGGAAAGCAAACGAAAATTCATGTTCAGATTTTGGAAAACTCGCAATGATCAGAAGCCCGGTTGGAAACAGGAATATTACGACAGAGTTGATTATGCGAACGAAACATTCGGAACCCGTTCCAAAGAAGGATGGGAAACTGATAAGGGACGCGTTTATATTTTGTACGGTCCGCCGGATGAATACGACCGGCATCCTGGTAGCATGGGTGAAAATCCTTATGTAATATGGCGTTATTACAAACTGGAAGGCGGTGTGGAGTTTGATTTCGTTGATTATACCGGTTTTGGTACTTATGACTTAGTCAACTCTACCAAAAGAGGTGAAGTGCATTATCCCAACTGGCGGCAGGATTACGTTTCACCACGTTAGTGTTTTTTTTAATATGGGAATTAAAAAATCCCCGGTTTTATTACCGGGGATTTTTTGGTTGTTTGCCAATATCTCTATTTCATATTTTTATTTTCACGCCACTGTTTCAATAATGCCAACCAGCTTTCCGCACCCCGTTCGCCATATAAAAATTCTCCTTGATATAGCAATTCACCGAATTGATCTTTTCGGTTTTGGTTTGCCCACTCAGAGAATTTATTAAAATTTTCCATCAGTATATTCAAATCATCCTTATTTCTGACAACTTCAATGGCGGTAAAGCCGGTATCTGAAAGGGTAAATCTAATCTTCTTGCGGATTTTCTCGATGTCAAGCAATCGATAATAATCGCTGGTTTCCGTTACCAGGCAGGTTGTTTTGTCATCGGAAGTTTCCATTTCCTGAATGGTGATCTGACTGTTTACTACCGAGTCAAATTCGAGTATTTCCCGGATTCCTTTTTTATCGTCTTTAATCAGGTTGCCACCAATCCGGTATTCCGCATCTTCACTTATGTAGTTTAACATTTCTTCAACATTATTGAGATTATGGAGCTTTACATATTTTTTGACCATGCTCTTTGAATCGGATGAACATGATAGCAGAATGGCGGTGGTGAATAACAACAAGCCCATTAATAAAATTTTAAAACGCATTCTCAGTTCCTTTTTAATTAAATGTTTAAAAAAAATTGAAATAAAATTTACAATTAACAGATGTTTAAATCAGAATATAAAATCAAAACAATACTAAATGTACAATCAATAACCATTTTTGGCAATCATTTTGTATCAAATGGTGCGAAGGGGGGAAAGAGGGGATGTCGCCAATTATCGTGCACCCTGTTGACTTTGCAGCCGGGGTGACTGCCCTTTTGAACTTGAATGCTTTCACATATCCAAATTCTCGAACAAATACCTGGACCTGCCAAACCCGCTATCTGAGTAATTACAATTAAACATAGTTTTCACGCAGCCTGTTTGCGTAGCCTATAGATAAATTCCTATCAATTTGAAATATTGTTTTCCCGGGAGAAGATACACCAAAACAGTGGGCAAATACCTGCAAATACTTGGAAAAGCCAAACGTTTTACCCAGCCCGGAGAAGCCGGTACCAAATGATATTCATTTTTGAACACATTCGGCTTGGATTTATTTTGCCACGAAGGCACCGAGACTCTAAGGATTTCTACAAATATTGAATTCCTAAAGGAATTCTAAGACAAGTTCCGTAGGAACTTTATATTTGTAGCAGTCATTCCTCATCCCCTTCCCCTCACACGGTGACCACCATGTGCCATCCCCCTTTCCCTTCTCCACGTTGGAGAAGGGAAAGGGGGCACCCGAATTTGGTGATTATAAAATAAGCGTTCTGGG
>CAZVKP010000483.1:0-3055 GCA_964627635.1 uncultured Calditrichaceae bacterium
CATGATTTCCTGATAGGATTCCATCATTTTATTCCTGATTTCGAGAAGTAACTCCAGACTCAGTCTGGCATCTTCCGCAGCGATGGTCACCTGATGCAAATCGGTAATTTCACCTCTCAGAAAGGATTCGGTAGTTTCTTTTGAATTGAGTTGTAATTCATTCACATCATTTAAAAAGTTTTCAAAAGTATTTTTAAAAGTTTCATCCGCTTTGTTGTTTTCTTCCTGAGGTTTTTGAAGTTGATTTAAAATACTCTTCTGATTACCAATTTTATTAATCATAATTAACCTTTCAAATCAATATATTTGCCCTTATCAACTTTTACATTATTTTGATGCTGCATGTATTGCCGGATTTCTTTTTTTGCCTTTGGATAAAGGTTCTGAAAAAAATCTTGCTCTTTCTTGGTTAAAAGTGTTTGTTCTGTTAAATTTTTGGGAATATTAATTTTCTTAGTTTCAGATTTTTGAACATTTGAGTGACTACTTTCTTTGGCAGTTTTTTGGTTCTGATTTGCCTTATGTAAAGGAATGTTCTGATATATTTTACTGGTCGAATTATTGACTTTCATCTGTAATGCCTCCTTTAGATTTCAAGCGCAGCTCTTGCCATCTTCTTCGCTGCATCAATGGCAGATAAATTAGCCTCGTAACTTCTCGATGCACTGATCATATCCACCATTTCCGAGATCATATTGATATTGGGCATATTTACAAATCCTTCTTCATCCGCATCCGGATGATTTGGCTCATAAACCCGTTTAATGGCTTTTTCATCTTCTACAATAGTTGACTCAATCGTTGTTTGCTTTTCCTGCGTCCGGATTGTCCTCCCGCTGCTCGAAAAGTGTCCCTTTTGGCTTGTGGCTAATCTTACCTGATTTTTACGGAGAACGCTCTTAAAACTATTACTATCTTGGGATTCCATATTTACATATTTCCGTAAATATGGTCCTCCTTCTTCCGTTTTTGTGGTATTCGCATTTGCAATATTGCTAGAAATGACATCCAGTTTCTTTCGTTGAGCGCTCAACCCGCTTGCACTAATATTAAGTGAGCTAAAAAGTTTATCGATTGGCATTGCTCACACTCCTTGTGTTATCGGTCAAATCTTCCTTTAATACTGGCACGTAAAGCCGTATAGCTTTTATTTATCATTCGACTCCCGTAGAGAAATCGAATTTCATTTTTAACCTGATCAATGATTTCATCTTCAATATCCACATTATTTACACCACTGGGTAATTTGTCTGAGCGATCTTCCTCAACACTTATATTGTTATTTTCCGAACGGTTTTTACCAATAGATAAATGTTTGTTATCCGTACGCGACCCACTAATAGATTTAGAAATTGCACCTTGCAGATGCTCTTCAAATTTCACATCTTTTCTTTGATACCCTGAGGTTTGAACATTGGCAATATTATTTGAAATCACCTTTTGCCGAAGGGCATAAACATCCAGTCCCTTCGCTAATTTTGGAATTATGGTATTTTTGATAACAAAATTTTTTATCATTCTGCCCTCCAGAATTTCACAATACAATTTGCAAGCATAGTGCCATTGCTTTTAGAAATTTGAGAAAAAATACTTATCTTAATAATAAACAATATCTTATGGGGCATACCTCATGCAGGGTAACACATGTTCCCGAAAATGTCATGTTGAAAAATAGTTCATTCAGTGAGGGAAATTTCGGCAGGTGCGAAAAAATCGGTACAAACAAGATTAATGCCCTATCGTTAAGTTTCATTTTTACATTTGAAGAAAAATCACAGATTTTTTTGTCTAATAAGTATGAAATATTTGTAAAAAATACTCATTTTATTTAAATTTAGTCGCAATTGATTTAACTGCTTTGTAATTTAAAAAGGTTAATGAAATTATAAAGTTCTGAAAAATAATTTTATCGGGAACGTTTTCCACTTTCAAAACGATAAAATATACAGACATTAAAGAATTATGAAGAAAAATAAGTGTTTTACTTAAACTAAGATATAAATGAGAAAAAATACCTGGGTCTTTTATTTTTTTATATTCATTTTTACCGCCGTACTTTCTGCTCACCTAATCTGGAAACTTACCCCGATAAAAGCAGAAATTCGACACACCCTGGAAAAACGGCTTCAGCCGCATCTTGGTGAATCATTCCACATCGAAGATTTTTCCCTCGGTTTCGGTTATATCACATTCCATGATATAACAGCAGGAGGAATTGATAAAAATTACCAACTGCAGTTAGATGAAATTCAGATCGGTTATAGTCTACATAAATTAATAATTCACAAATTAGATCCGCTCCAGGTGATTGAAACCATAACTTTTAATAATCCACACCTGATTTTGTTGACCAATGATAACGATTCAACCCAGGTAAAAGGTAATCAGACGCTGGACGCAACCCAGATGTTGCTTGGATTTAAGAAATTCGCTGAAATTGATCGGATCTTTATTAAAGATGGTCAAATGTTGTGGGGAGATTCGCTCTCAAAGGTTACAAAATTTGTGAGTGATTTGGAAGGATTCTTATTTGTAAATGAGGAAATGCAAGCCGATTTGCATCTGAATGGTAAACTATTCGGTTCATCCCAAAAAGATATGTCTCTCAAGGGAAAAATAAATTTAGTTGATAAAAATTGGACTATCCTTTCCACCATAAACCAAAGTCGCTTAAAAAATGGATTGCCATTTTTGGATGACGATAAATTTTCGATTGAAGACGCTGTTTTGGACGGTGAGTTAGAAATGAATTGCCCATCATTTAATGTTCGTGACGTCGACATAAAAGGTAACTTATTAGTCAAAAACATGAATGCGCAATTGTTCGATCAGTCCATGCAAACAAACAACTTTTATATTGAATTTGATAAACAAAAAATGCATCTAACTTCCGTCTCCGGAACTATTGAAGATGGCAATTTCATTCTTTCAGGAAATCTGGGAACTGTTTTCGATCCGGGCCTCTACCTATCGATAGATGTTCAAGATTATTCGGCAAAACACGTGTCAATTTCAGCTCCAATCTTAGAAGAACTCGATCGGGGCAAAATCCAGG
>CAZVKP010000484.1:0-3053 GCA_964627635.1 uncultured Calditrichaceae bacterium
TTCGGATCGTTTCGGATATTCTGGAATCCAACGGCTCCTCTTCCATGGCATCGGTCTGTTCCGGTTCCCTGAGTATGATGGATGCCGGCGTTCCCACAAAATGCCATGTGGCAGGTATCGCCATGGGATTGATCAAAGAAGATGATGAAGTACGGATTTTAACCGACATCCTGGGCGATGAAGACCACCTGGGCGATATGGATTTTAAGGTTGCAGGAACTCGTGAGGGCATCACCGCTTTTCAAATGGATATAAAAATTTCAGGTTTAACATTCGAAATCATGACAGAAGCGCTGGAAAAAGCACGAGCGGCACGCCTGAAGATTCTGGATAAGATGGAAAAGGCACTCGATAAACCACGTGCGGATATCTCGCCCTATGCACCGCGAATTATTACTTTGATGATCCCTACTGACAAGATTGGTGGAGTGATTGGTCCGTCCGGGAAAAACATCCGATCGCTCATCGAAGAAACCGGCGTGAAAATTGATATTGATGATTCCGGATTAGCGGTCATTGCGTCCTCGGACGTGGAGATGGCAGAAAAGGCGAAGAAAAGGATTGAAGCCATAATTGAAGAACCGGAAGTTGGAAAAGCATATGACGCCACCATCAAAAAAATAATGAACTTTGGTGCCTTTGCCGAATTTATGCCGGGTAAAGAGGGATTGGTTCACATTTCGGAGTTGGACACACAGCGGGTCGGTACTGTGGCGGATGTGGTTAAAATGGGCGATAAAATCCGGGTGGTACTGAAAGAGATCGATAAAGAAGGCCGATACAACCTAAGCCGAAAAGAATACCTGCGCAGAAAAGAGAGAGAAGAGAACAAAAATTCATAAAATGTGAAATTTAAGGGAGGTTAAATCCTCCCTTTTTTATTCATATTCCCCAGTATCCTTCTAAGCAAATATCTCTAACAACAAGTTTCTAAAATATTGAAATCCCAGTGGAATTAGAAGATTAGTTCCGTAGGAACTAAATATTTATAGAATAGAAGTTAAAAGCATGCTATACAAATAGATGAACCTCGGAGAGGTTCAATATTTTCTGTTGTAAAATCATGAATATTTCATCTTCGGTCTTAATTTTTCACACAATCTCTAGAGTTGGAAGAATGATGATTTGCCATTCAATAAAAAATAATGTAATTTGAAATATATGAAATTGGAAGTCTATACAGATACTTCAGTATTCGGTGGCTGCCTGGATGTTGAATTCAGAGATTACTCAACAGCACTCATTGAACAATTCCAAAACGGTGAAAAGATTCTCAATATATCCGACCTCACCCTTCAGGAATTGCAAAGCGCACCAAAACAAGTTCTCGAAATATACGATTCTATACCAAAACAATTTATAGAGTTTGCTATATTAAACGATGAGGCAAGATTTCTGGCTCAAAAATATGTAGATGAAAAAGCGGTGAATCCAAAGTTTTTAATAGATGCTCAGCACATAGCTATTGCAACCATTAATCGAGTGGATGTTCTTGTAAGTTAGAATTTTAAACACATTGTTAATCTCAGACGAATACAACTTTATAATGCCACAAATCTAAAATATGGATATCCATTAATTGAAATAAGATCACCAAGGGAGGTAATCGATGAAAAATAAATCAAAGAAAAAAAAGTTCGATGCTGTCGAGATGATGAGAGAAATTAGAGACAGGTTATCTAAAGAATACTTGGAAAGTTCGGATAAAGAAGAAAAAGATTTGGCTAAGACTAGAAAGAAATACGGCATAAAAGAAAAACAAAAAACCTAAGACCACTTAGTGAAAATTTAGATAACCATTTGATTTTCCCTCTCAGTAATGAGGTAGAAAACAGTTATAACTCCCTCAATAATTTCGGTGTCTTGATTTTCTATATGCACAGTAATAGTCCAATAGCTATAGAACACCACTGAGTACAGCACTTGAGTGATATTTTGCAATAGAGCATTTTTTCTTGAAAATGTATTCCCGATTATTTATCTTTTTTCAGATATAAAAATATGAGCTAAAGGGACTTATCGATGAAATATAAAATATTTTTTACTATTCTGATTTGTTCTTTTTTAATTATTAACTGCGAACAAAAAATTGTTGATCCACCTCCATCTCAACAAAATTTTGAAATAGCTTTTTCTTCAAATCGTGATGGAGATGATGAAATTTTTGTCATGAATGCAGATGGAAGCAGCCAGCAAAGGTTAACAGATAATTCAGTTAAGGATTGGTTCCCCAAATGGTCTCCCGATAGTCAAAAGATTGCTTATCTATCATCGGTAAATGGAAATGCTCAGCTATTTGTAATAAATATGGATGGAAGCAACGTAAAAGAAATAAGCGAGAAAGATCCGAATATTAAACCAACCTGGTCTCCAAATAATTCAGAAATTTTATTCGCAGCGCCTCAAGGGGCGAATGGGAATAATAAAATTTTCAGGGTAAAAACAAATGACAATACTGAAGAATTATTGGTTGATTTAGGAGAAATTAGTTCATCACCGGTTTATTCATCAGATGGGAATAACGTGGTCTTTGCTGCTTTATCCGATACCGAACAAAGAATTGATATTTATATAAAAAGCTTAACAAACGGGAGAATTACCAGGTTAACCAATGATAAGGGTATTTTCCCGGTTAATAATTATCCGGATTGGAACCCGGTAAAATAATGCAAAGAATAATTTAACACTATATTTCCAGCCGAGCGTGAGTAGAATGTTGGTTTTGATACCTTTGGTGGGAATAAATCGTTGTGACCGTTTGAAAACTATTTTTTAATTAATAAATATTAATAATGCTGAATGAGTAGTAGGTAAATTTTCTCTGCGGTTCTCGGCGATCTCTGCGTTATAACGGTTGTTCCTTATTAAATAATTAGTTTTCCCTTTATATAACCCATTGATTTTTAAGGAGTTTTTCTGTTTTTAGTTAGCTTACGCTTCGTGTTAACATGGTTTTCCTTGTAAGCTATCACCTCGGGCAATTTAACGTTTATCCTTCTCAAAAGCTGCTCACATAAGTCATTCGGTTTTGGAACTATAGCCGTTTTTGTATT
>CAZVKP010000485.1:0-3038 GCA_964627635.1 uncultured Calditrichaceae bacterium
AATTGATCATCTTGCTGGATGTGGTTCTGGTTACATTTGTTATTCTGGTACTCAGCGAAATTCTCCCCAAAGTAGTTGCGGTTCGCAATTCTGAGATTTTTGCACTCCGGGCCTCTTTTTTCTTGTCGTTTTTCTACTATCTCATTTATCCCTTATCGTATGCTTTAGCCCGCTTTACCGGTTTTCTCCAAAAGCATACCGGCTTATCTGAAGATAAATTGTTATTAAGCGAAGAAGAGTTAAAAACGCTGGCAGAAGTAGGCGAGGAGAAAGGAATGTTGCTTAAGGATGAGAGGGAAATGATCCACAGCATCTTTGAATTTAGCGAAACCACCGTTAAAGAAATTATGATACCTCGGACCGATATGGTTATTATAGATACATTAACAACCTTTAATCAGTTAATGCGGTTGGTTAAAACCAAACTTCATTCCCGTATTCCGGTTTTTAAGGAAAAAATTGATAACATTATTGGTATCTTGTATGTAAAAGATTTATTGCCCTACCTAAATAAAAGAGAACGGGGAAAACTCGACCTGGAAAAATTATCCAGACCTGCTTATTTTGTTCCGGAGCAGAAGAAAATTGATGAACTATTACGTGAATTTCAGACAGAACATATTCACATGGCGCTGGTAGTGGATGAATACGGTGGCGTTTCCGGATTAGTGACACTGGAGGATATAATTGAAGAAATTGTCGGGGAAATACAGGATGAATACGACAAAGAACCGCCCCTTTTTCGCAAGGTAGATAGAAAAACTTTTATTGTGGATGGGCGTATGCCGATTGAGGAAGTGAATGAAGAGTTGGAACTCAATCTACCGATTGTTGAGGGAGTAGAAACCATTAGTGGATTTATACTTAATATGCTCGGTGCATTGCCCAAAGAGAAAGAAGAAGTGGCATATGATGGTTATAAATTTATTGTGCAAAAGATTAACCGAAATCGGATTCTGAAAGTGCGGATTGAAAAAATAGTGGTAGTGGAAAATGAATCGAGCGAAAAAACAAACGAACAGTGAAGTTAATCTGAAAAAAATTCCTTCTGTTCAGGAATTGCTGGATGATGATTCCCTCCGAAATATTGATTTAGCACTCCAATACAAGAAAAAAATTATCCAAAGGGTCATTCAAAATTTTAGGGAAAATATCATTAAAGGAGAACTTTCCTCAAGTATAAAACGGGAAAGTTTGAAAATAAAAATATTGAATCAGATACGTGATGAAATTGCTTACTATACAAAAACTTCCCTGCGCCGAATTATTAATGGGACGGGAATAATATTACATACCAATTTAGGTCGTGCCCCTATTGCTCAGCAGGCTCGCGATCATCTAAAGGAAGTTATTGAAAATTACTGTAATCTGGAAATTAATCTGGATAGTGGAAATCGTGGCAATCGTATTTCGATTGTTGAGGATATCATTTGTATGATTACCGGCGCGGAAGCTGCGGTGGTTACCAATAATAATGCTGCTGCAATTTTATTAGCGCTGAACAGTCTTTGCCGGCGTAAGGAGGTTCCGGTCTCCCGAGGAGAGTTGGTAGAAATTGGCGGCTCATTTCGTATGCCCGATGTAATGAAAACAAGTGGTGCAAAAATGGTTGAAGTGGGAACCACCAATAAAACGCATTTAAAAGATTACGAGAATGCAATCAATGAAAAAACTGCCTGCATATTAAAAGTGCATACCAGCAACTATCGGGTTTTGGGATTTACCCAGACAGTTTCCATAGACGATCTCACTGCTTTGGCTCACCGATTTGAACTTCCGGTTATTTATGATATGGGCAGCGGCGTGATTGAGGATCTGCAAAACTGGGGTTATTCCCACGAGCCGGTTGCCAGAGAATATATTGAAGCAGGGGTGGATGTCATTACTTTTAGTGCGGACAAGATTTTAGGTGGTCCGCAGGCCGGAATAATCATCGGAAAGGAGAAGTACTTACGGAAAATTAAAAAGAATCATCTGCTTAGGGCACTGCGATGCGATAAGTTGACCTATGCGTTACTGGACACCACCTTGAGACTTTATCTTAATCCGGATAAGTTGCCACAACATTTACCTGTAGCGGAAATGCTGAACCTGACTACAGAGGAATTAGAACAGCGTGGAAAAGCGTTTTTAAATCAGATTTCCGATCTGTCAGTGCAAAGTGAGCTGGTACGGACATTCTCTCAAATGGGTAGCGGTGCACTTCCGCTTGAAAAAATTCCATCAATTGCCATCAAACTATTACCGGAGAACATGTCAGTAAACCAATTTGCAAAAAAATTGCGGTTAGCAAATCCCGGAATTGTGGGATATATTGAGAAAGATGCTTTTCACTTGAATTTACGAACCATCCGTAAAGATGAAATACAAATGGTTACCGATGTTCTTCGGCAGGTTTTTGTTTGAACGGCAGCGCGAAGATATTGGCATAATCAGATTGATCAAATTGTGAGTACAACCGAAATTTTGATAAATTAAAAAAATATGGTTCAGCCAGATAGACAATATGTAATCGGATTAGCAGGTCACATTGACCATGGTAAAACTCTGTTAGTTGAAGCGTTGACCGGTACTAATACCGATAGATTAAAAGAAGAACAGGAACGCGGGATCACCGTTGATTTGGGTTTTGCTCACTTATCCCACAATGTCACGCTGATTGACGTACCTGGACACGAACGTCTCATTAAAAATATGGTAGCTGGGGTGAGCACCATAGATTTGGTGCTATTCGTGGTTGCTGCAGATGATGGCATTATGCCTCAAACCCGCGAGCACTTTGATATCGTGAGTCTATTGGGGATTCAACAGGGCATTTTTGTGATCACGAAAATCGATCTGGTGGAAGAAGAGTGGCTTTTTCTGGTGGAGGAAGAGCTGCGGGAATTTCTGCAAGACACTGTTTTTGCACAATCTCCCATCATACAAACGTCTGCTATTAAAGGGACTGGCATAGAAGAAGTACGGCAAACCATTGAAGAAAATCTTCGATCAGTAAAATCGAAGAGAGACGATAACATTTTCAGATTACCGGTGGA
>CAZVKP010000486.1:0-3011 GCA_964627635.1 uncultured Calditrichaceae bacterium
CACATGGTGACCACTTCCGTGGCGCGTTGAATAATAATGACAGGAAAATATATAAGTACATTTTGCTGAGATAAATGCATAATCATTTAAGATTATTTAGGTCCTAATACATTCAGACTTAAATTTTGGCAAAAAACAACTTGCTTTAGTTCCTAAATTTTATGTATATTTATAACATAATTTATTTATCTATGAATAGCTAATTTTTATCCGCCAGTCCGCTGTAAAAATTCAAGCTTTTGTTGAATACAATTTTGTTTTCTGATTTTGCATTAAAATTTTTGTTTTATTGAGAAATTGGTTTTTTGGGGGGCACTTAAATATAGTGATCACACACATATTTTATCATAAATCTGCTGTTATTAGCTTATAACATTTTGCAGAAAAGATGAGGCATTTCGTAAAGTACAAATTTTGTACATGAGACCCATCTTCTTCTCTTACTGTTTGAGCTCTAATTCAATTATTACACATAACTAAATTAACTCAGGAGGTAACAATGCAAAGGGTATTGTTTACGATAAATGTGTTACTCATGTTGGCTTTTGTAGCTGCAGTCAGTTCTCAAGAACTGGAAATGGAATGGCAAAGTCCGGCTGGTTCGCAACCCATTACCGGTTTTGCTCCTCTAAAGCCAGCGGAATATTTAATGGATGCCAATGGCGATGGAAAACAAGAGATTGCAATGTTTGATAAGGTTATGAAGCCTGTTAAGCTTGTGGTTATAAGCGGTAAAGACCAGTTAGAGAAATGGGAATATACTCTGCCAGAGGAGGTTAATGCAAAAACCAAGCTTATTGGATTTTATGAAATTGCAAGAGATGGGGGGTTTAAGGAAGCCGTAATTGTCCAAAGGGAGGGTAATAAGTTAATTGGTGTGTTGGAGGGTGGCAAGGTTAAAGTTGAGTCCGGAGTAGTACAATTTAGCCAGAACTATGTACTGTTAGGTATTGATGATTACGATGCTGATGGTGATCTGGAGATGTATATTGGCGAAACAGAGAAAAATGTTGTCGAAATATGGGGCATAGGAGATTAAGAAATTGCAAATTACAATAGCAACTAACAAATTTCGGCAATAACAAATTAGAATGGTGATTAATCTAGAAAATAGGAGTAAACCAAATGAAATATAAAATGTGGATATTGCTTGTTTCACTTTTTACTATAACATCACTTTTGGCACAAGAGTTTGTTGAAGAATTTCGTTCACAACCGGGACGCCGACCACCGATTCAGAAGTGGAAGGTTGAAGAGGGAGAGTCGATCGCAAGAGATCTCAACGATAATGGTGCCCCGGATATCCCAATGTTAGTTGAAGATGAGAACGGAAATGACACACTAGTTGTGAGAGATGGCAAGAGCCGGCAAACTGTTTGGAGTTGGGTAGCCTATGAGACATGGCCAAAGCAAATAACTGATTTCTATGGTTTCTATGATATGAGAAACGATGGTTCGATTTTGGCTTTGACCGAACTGGGAGAAATCATTCCTGTACTAATTGATATCGAAACAAATCTCATAGTCTGGAGCATGCAAAACGCTAAATTGCTTACTGTTGCAGACCCAGATAATGATGGCCGACCGGAAATTCTTGTGGGCGACACAGATAATAAACAACTTGTGATGATTGGTTGGGAAGAGGGCGATGGAGCGGCAAATCCGGATTCTGAAACGTCATCAGTAAACCGGAATCTTACTGTGAGTGAAGAATTCCAGCTAAACCTGAAATTCGAATCCGATGCACGCCTGGATTTGGCGTATGATGGTGAGCTTGCAATTGGTAACCATGCCTTCGATGCCAACGGCGACGGTGTGACTGAAATCATCATGTTAGTTGAAGACAATGATGGCAATCCTGCGGGAATGGTTGTCCGGGACGGTGCTACGCATGAGGTGAAATGGCAATTCCAATTTCCGGATCCCGGGCCGGTCCGCGATGACATTATGAATGGCTTCCACGGCTTTTTTGACATTAATGGGGATGGTCAGCGGGAAGCAATCTTCGGACTCCGGACTGCCATCACTCTGGACAAATCTTCACATCGTGTGGACGAGAATTTTGAAATTCAGGCTGTGCATGATATCGATCGTGATGGCTTTGCAGATTTGATTGGTCGAGGTTTACAAGACAGCACTGTTCAAGTTTGGGGAGCAAATAACACCACCAGCATATCTAAACAAGATTTGTTACAAGCAGGCTTTCAGTTGCAACAAAACTATCCAAATCCATTTAACCCGGAGACCACCATCAATTTCTCATTAGAGCGGACAAACAGAGTCGGGTTAAAAATATACGACATTCAAGGCAAATTAGTACGTTTACTGGTGAATGAAAACCGCCCTGCAGGTGAATACACGGTTGTGTGGAATGGTGAGAATGAGCACAATCAACCGGTTGCCAGTGGCAGCTATTTCTATCAATTGACTGTAGGGGAATCTAAGTCCACCCGCCGGATGATTTTGATGAAATAAGGAAAATTTTTTCCCAAGAGATGTACACATTTTTTTAATGGTAAAAATAATAGATGAGACACATTAGGTAGAACTGGCAAATTTAAAAAAAAGTCCGACAAGAAGGAATTCTTGTCGGACTGAATAATCGTGTTGTGGGTTATAAATTGAACCAGTGCTGGTTTTGGCTCCATATTATTATGATGACATCAATTATTATACTTGCTCAATCGCTTCCTGTGGTTCTTCCGGGCGATTCCAGCCGAATCTTTCAAGTAAAACAGTAACCGCATCACTTAAAATATCATAAAGGACCGGGACGACCACTAATGTCAAAGCGGTGGAAAACAGCAGTCCGAAAATGACCGCCACCCCCATATTACTCCACCATTGAGAACTTTCTGCGCCAATCTGTATAAATTTGCTGAAATCTCCTTTGAACAATCCGATAAAGTCGATGTTTATGCCGGCAGTTAACGGAATTAATCCCAGAATGGTGGTTACAGCGGTAAGTATAACCGGACAGGATGTAGCGGGAAACGATGTTAATTCGACAC
>CAZVKP010000487.1:0-3001 GCA_964627635.1 uncultured Calditrichaceae bacterium
ACGGCGTTCTCAGTTTGCGGGTTTATTTGCATTTCTACAAATATTGAATTCCTAATGGAATTCTTGGACGAGGTTGTTAGAAAAGTTTTGAGTTATTAAAGGTTATACTAATATTTTGTAGCTACTCAGCCTTGAATGATCGACATAATCGGCAGTAGCTAATGGTAAAGTAAGAAGGTAAAACCAGCACCACTGTTGATCCACCAGCATACACTACTGCCTGTTATACCCATGCCTGACCTGCAAGCCCGTGTCAGGAACGGGCTACTGACCATCCGCTAAAGCAGCTAAGTTGAGTTAATGAGTAAGCTGTAAACATCATGATGAATCATAGTGTTCGTTCCATACCGGTTTGAACCATCACCCAAATTTATTGTGGTGATCAATTAGGCTAATATTACATGAACACCTCAATATCCCTAACAAAAGATGTGCATTTATATGCAAAGATTCATCAACTAGGAAAAATTTTTCCTACTAACTAGGAAAAAATGACTTTGATCACATTATATGCTTATCTGATAATTTTGCGTAATATTAATAATTACAGCTATTTAAACAACGCAGAGATGTTTATGGTACTATATTTGTATAGTATTGTGGATTGTAAGGTGGGGCTAAAGACCCTTTGTAATGTTTGGGGTAAACAAAACAGATAGGAGGAGCCTGTATGACATGACCATCCAGAGCATTTGGCAGTATTTAGTTCTTTTTAATTAATTAACCCAATTAATAGTTGGAGGTATGATAATGTTTAAAAGATTACTCTTGGTTTTAATGCTGATACCGGTTATTGCTTTTGCCCAATCTTCGGGTAAAATAGCTGGTGTCGTGATTGACAAATCCACCGGCGAGCCCTTACCCGGTGTAAATGTGATTTTGGAAGGAACATCACTGGGTAGTGCAACCGATATCGATGGATATTATGTGATTTTAAATGTCCCGGTGGGTGTTTATAGTGTGAGGGCTAATTATATTGGCTACAAAGATGTGGTGATTCAAAATATTCGTGTATCTGCGAATATTACCACCGAGATCAATTTTGAGCTAGAGCCCACCACCCTGGAGTTAGAAGAGGCGGTGGTGATTACTGCCGAAAGACCTCTGGTGGAAAAGAATGTGACCTCATCGGTTACCATGATTACCAGTAAAGAACTGGAGAATGCACCCATTCGTAACTTTACATCCATTGTCGCGACCGCAAAAAGTGTGGTTGTCCAGGATGGTGCCATTCATATTCGCGGTGGCCGTGCTGACGAGGTTGGCTACTACATTGACGGTGCCAGCACTACCAACCCGCTGTCTAACACCCAATCTTTGCACGTGATTCAGGAAGCGGTGGAAGAATTCCAGGTATTGGCGGGTGGATATACCGCAGAATTTGGTAATGCCAATTCCGGTATTATTCGAACCGAACTGAAAACCGGTGGTCCGGAATATCATTTTTCGGCGGAATTTCAGACAGATAAATTTGCCGACGAAGGAGAATCCTTCCTGGATACCTATTCCTACCGGCATCACAATTTTATCGGTACCTTTAGTGGTCCCATCCTGAGCAAAAAAATCCGCTTCTTTGGCGCGGTTGAAAATCAATTTCAGGGCGATCGCTATAAACGCTTTAGCGAGGGTTTTCAATTTACCGATCAAATTGATGCCAATCCGGAAAACACGGTACATGATTCCATTCCGGTGTTAGAGTACCCGAATGGCTTTACACCCAAATCGGAATCGGACAACTGGGCGATTCAGAGTACTTTGTTATTCGATTATTCGCCTTTAAAATTCCGGATAAGCGGTTCCTACAATCAGGATATCGATCAATTTACCAACGGTCGTGGAGCACCCGGTATAAACACACCTATGCTGGATGTTTTAAATGACCGCTACTGGGAAGATGTGGATGAAAACTTATTATTGACCGGTAAATTAACCTACGTGCTGTCTCCCAAATCATTTCTGGAAGTGACCGGTAGCCGTTACTCGGCAACATCGGACCGTGAAGACAGTTTCTTTGGAAATGACTGGGAATTGTGGTACGACAGTCTGGCAGTTGCCCAGCACACTGACGGTGAAGTGCAGTACCGGGATCGCTATGTGCCGGACTTTAACTACTTGGTCAATGGAATTCCATTTGCCCGTAACGGAAACCCGAATAATTTTTATGCCAAGAATGAGCAGGAATATTGGGGTTTGAAAGCGGATTTTGTGACCCAGTGGGGTCGTCATCATGAGATTAAAGTGGGTACAGATCTGAAGTTCTATACGGTACGGCGGTTTGACGTACAACCCGATGTGGTGAGAACCAAAGGAGCAAATCTTGAATTAGAAGAAGTCGACCTGAATCAATACATATCAAACGCACGTCCCAATAATATTGGGTACGACATATACGGTAACGAAGTGGACGACGATGCATTTGATGACGCTACCGGTATTCAAACCGCGGAAGGGCCCCGTAATCCCCAGTATCATTCAGTCTATTTCCAGGATAAGATTGAGTATAATGATCTTATCATTAATGCCGGATTACGGTACGACTATTTGGACGGAGATGGAAATTTCCTGGTCAATCCGACCAATCCGGAAATTGATGAGAACTCCAATAAGTTTGAAGAGGAAGCATTTGAAGACGAAGATCCGTTCCAGCAGATCAGTCCTCGCTTAGGTTTTTCATTCCCGGCAAGTGAGAAAACCGTATTTTACATGCAGTACGGGAAATTTATCCAGATGCCATCTCTGGGACAAATGTATGCCGGCATCCATCGCTATAACTTTGAGATCATCGAAGCCGGTTTTGCTTTCATTAATCCGTTTGGTTTTGGATTGGATCCGATTCGCACTACCTCTTACGAGATCGGATTCCGCCAGCAATTGGGTGAAGTTGCATCTTTCGACCTGGCAGGTTACTACCGGAACGTGAAAGGACAGGTCCAAATGACTCAGATCGTTCCTGATGCACAAGCCGGAATAGGACCTTATACCCCGCTGGAAAACTCCGATT
>CAZVKP010000488.1:0-2999 GCA_964627635.1 uncultured Calditrichaceae bacterium
TCACCAACCACATATGCGTGGACATGATAGGCATCCACTCCTAAGAAATTCCCCAATAGAGTGCGGAAACGGGCAGTGTCCAATGTGGTTCCTGAACCAAGTACGCGATTCACCGGAAAACCTTGCTGTTGAGCAAAATGAGCTGCCATATGGGTCATAATATCTACGGGATTTGTAGCGACCAAAAGAACTGAATCCGGAGCATGCTTTAAAATTTGGGGGACAATTTCCTGAAAAATCGCTGCGTTTCTTCCCAATAAATGACGCCTTGTTTCTCCCGGTTTTTGATTAACGCCTGCTGCGATGATCACTATTCTGCATCCGGTTAAATCTGAAAATTGTCCTTCATGAACTTCCAGTGGATGTGCGAAGGGCACTGCATGACGAATGTCGTCCGCTTCTGCTTCAGCCCGTTTTTGATTTGCATCCACTAACACAATTTCTCGGCCTATTCCGCGCATTACCAGCGCGTAAGCAGCCGTAGAACCGACCAATCCGCTACCAACAACACCAATTTTCATCTATCATTCTCCAATTTTTTTCAAAAATATTAAGTTTAAAGATCATATGAGAATTTTTCCTGGAAGTTCCCCAATAAATAATACCTTCGATTAACAAATGATATTTAATCCTGATTAAAACCAGTGTAAAATAAATACACAAATATAAAAGAAGATAAATAACTTATCCGATTTTTATCATAAAGATTGAACTCGAATTGCTAACTCTATTTGAAATATAGGGAATTTCAGCCTATTGGTATTCCATTTGCACAGATTAAAGAACAAGTCAAAAATGAAAATTTTAGGAAGGAGGAGACGTGACATCTCAAGCGCTATCGATCATAACCAACGCGGAATATTTAGCGATATATAAAAATGGAAGAAACAGCCATGAAGTAGATGGGCTTTTAACAAGGATTTATCTTTTGTGTAGTGTTGAAGAATACCACAAAGCCACCACATTAATTGATGTTCTCGATAAAGTTGTTCACAAAGGCGATGCATACCAACGGGAGACTTATCATCAATTTGCGGAACGAGAAAACTGATTAGACCAAATACGAATAATATGGATTATCACAATACATAAAAGAAAATTCACAGTAGAACTATGGATATTGAGTTAACTATGAGATATTTAATAGGAATTTTATTGTTGGTCACGATTCACGGAATTGCTATGGATAAGCCGAAGAATACAGGTGATCAACAGAAATCTTCAGATCAACAGGTCATAGAAAAAACTGATTCTACCTGGATTGGTCAAAAATTCAAAAAATTCTACATTGGTTTTTCAAATACACCCCGGGGACGAAAGCTGCTTACTCTCAATATCACAATGTTAGATTCCACTGATCAAAATGTATGGTTTAAATATGCCATGAATTCTCTGAATACGCTTCAATATGGTGAGGGAACAATTTCTTTCAACAATAAAATCATTGAATTTGATAAAAAAGAGCAAGGTAGATTTTATCTTGATGAGGATGGAAAAATAGTCATGGAATCTGTGAGTCAGGACTCGTTGAATTATTGGATATTAAAGGAGAAATATTGATGATAAAAATCATTTATTTTCTGGTCTTGCTACTATTTGTTGCGGGATGCAGTGAGCAGGAAACCATCTCGAAACTGGAACAAACCAATAATACTCTGAGATCTGAAAATAAGGATTTACAGAGGCAGGATGCATTAAAGGATCAATTCATTGAAGCTTATACCACCACGGTAAATGAAGTGTATGAGAATATTGAACGAATTACCAAAAGAGAGCGCTTGATTGATCAGTATGCAGCGGATGTGGAGAAGCGTGAAAGTGAAAATTTAAAAGACCGCATGTTAAACAATATTGAGAGTATCGATTCTTACATAAAAGAGAGCAAAAACAAAATAAATAAATTGCAGGAAAAAATATACCGATCCAAGTTGCAAATGACCTCGGTAGAAGAAACTATGCAGGATTTACGTGAAAAAATTAAAGAGAAGGAAAGTTATATTGTAGAATTAAAACAAAAATTACAACAAATGACCGATCAAATGGCAGACATGGAAACGGCAATTAAAGAGAAAGATCAAAAAATACAGGAACAAACTAAAGCAATAAACACTGCTTATTACATTGTTGCTGGTGAAAAAGAATTAAAAAATAAAGGAATTATTGAAGAAAAAGGCGGAATCCTGGGTATTCGCCAAACCAAAAAACTGACAGACCATTTTAATCCAAAAGATTTTTTAATCACTGATATTTCCGCTACCACAGCTATACCAATTGAAAACTCGGTGGGAGATGTAAAGATTATTTCTCCACATAGTCCGGATTCATACATTTTAACTCAACAGGGTAATAAAACTATGTTAGAAATATTAAAACCCCAGGAATTTTGGAAGATTAAATATTTGGTTGTTTTAACGAAAAGTTAAGAATTTGTTATGTTTATAAATTGTGAAATATAATTTGGGAAATTATAAGGGTTGAAGAGGAATTTTGAGGTGCTATCCCCACCATCCCAAAAGCGCCGGATAATATTGAAATTACCCGGCGCTTTTGCCTATAAAATATAAATATTTGTTTTAACTAATTGGCAAGCCTGGTTTAACATCCTGATCGGGCGTGAGTAAAGACAGTGTGTCTCCATCATTTACAGCCAGTAACATACCTTGGGATTCCACTCCCCGAATTTTAGCCGGTTTTAAATTTGCAACAATAACAATGTTTTTGCCTGGTAGATCTTCCGGTTCGTAATGTTCTGCAATTCCACCCACTAATTGCCGCTCTTGTGTTCCAACCTGAATTGTCATTTTTAGCAATTTATCGGCGCCTTCTATTTTCTCCGCCGAAAGAATTTTTGCCGTTCTAAGTTGAACTTTTTGCAACTCTTCTATGGTAATCTCTTCCACTTTTTCTTCCTCCTCTTCGGGTGCTGCTGCTTTTTGCATGGCTTGAAGTTTATCCAGTTCTTGTTTAATTTTTTTATCCGGAATCTTTTCAAATAGTAT
>CAZVKP010000489.1:0-2988 GCA_964627635.1 uncultured Calditrichaceae bacterium
AAATATTTTAGATCAACTAGGAAAAAAATACAATATTATAACTGATGATGAAATAATTGATTCTAAATATAGTTTTATGTGGGGTATTAACAAAATTCAACCCCATAAATCTTATGAGAATATTCAATTCGATGCCGCCATTGTTTTAGACGTTCCCAGCAAAAAACGCATTGGAGAGCCAGCAAAATTTTTACCAGAACCCCCCAAATGTGTTAAAATAGATCACCATCCGATAGAAGACGATTTTGCTATTCACAATTTAGTGGATACTTCAGTTAGCTCCACTTGTCATCTGGTGTATGAGATGATTACATTGAGTGATTTTAAAATGAATCATGAACTGGCAACCCTTCTTTTTTCAGGAATCATGTATGATACCGGACGGTTTTCATTCTCAAATACATCCCAAAGAGATTATCAAATTGCTGCAGATTTGGCAGGTTATAACGTAAAACCCAGTGTTGTATCGAACCAGTTATTTTTTAATAATTCCTTTAATTCAATGAAAATAATTGGTTATGGCTTAGCCAACATGGAATCCTATTTTGATGGAAAAGTTACAATTATTTTACTGCCACTTGAAATTATTCAGAAAAACAATCATTCTGAAATAGAAGAATTGGCAAATTACAGTGTGGCTATACGTGAAGTTGAAGTGGGATTGTTCATCAGACAATCCAAAAAGAATTTTTTCAAAATCAGTTTCCGTTCCAAAGGGCGGGTAAATGTGAATGCAATTGCTAAAGTCTTTGGGGGAGGCGGACATTTACATGCGGCGGGAACACGTTTTGAAGGCAATTACGAAAATATTAAAAAGCAACTTTTACAAGAAATTAAAAAACATTTGTAGTTGGGTTAATTTGAATCGATCAGGTATCTCAATAAAGTGATGACTTCTGCTAACCACCATATTCTTCCGGTATTGGCTGCCCTTATTTTAAATGATAAAAATGAAATTTTAATTGCTCAGCGTAAATCCAATATCTCGCAGGGATTAAAATGGGAATTTCCCGGAGGAAAATTAAAATCAGGTGAAACTCCTGAAAGCTGCCTGGTCAGAGAAATTCAAGAAGAATTGGGCATTCAAATAGAAATTAATCAAATTTTCACAGCGGTAAATCATTCTTACACAGATAAAAACATTCTGTTATTAGCCTATCTGTCGAATTTTATTGGAGGTGAATTTCACTTAACGGATCATATTGGCGTTCACTGGGTGCAAATACAAGAATTAGCTCAATATGATTTATCAGATGCAGATTATCCGATAGCAGAAAAACTTAGTGGTTATTTCCAAAATAAACAATAGGTTAAGCTATGTTGAATCAAATTAAAATACGAGTAAATCCTAATGTTAAGGATATTGTAAACATCGGTTATTTGCAATTTTCAAATCTCAATTGCCAAAAATCCAACTCAGAACTGTGGGAGGAAATAAAATTATTAAGTAAAAAATTAAATGAACAGTACAAAAGTCCCACCGATGCGCTGGAAAAGCTAAGACCGGCTCGTGATTTGTACCGGGCAATTGGAATAGAGCCCACCAAACATCGCCCATCATCTGAAGCTTTATTTCGGCGTGTTATCCAAGGAAAAGATATTTATCAAATTAACTCAATCGTAGATGTCTGTAATTATTGTTCATTGGCATTTTTTCTACCTATCGGTTTGTATGATTTGGATAAGACTGACGGAGCATTGGAATTAAGGAAAGGAATGAAAGGTGAAGAATATCAGGGAATCGGAAAATCTATAGTTCACGTGGAAAATCGGCTGACTATCGCAGATGCCAAGGGAACATTTGGAAATCCCAGTGCAGATAGTCAAAGAACCTCAATTGCCATGGATTCAAACAATGTAATGATGGTTTTATTTGCGCCATCATATTATTCAAGCCAGAAATTGGAACCACATCTTCACTTTGCCGAAAAAGTTATGATTTATTACCATCCACACGGGAAATTGATCCATAAATCAATTGAAAGTAACGATTAAACCGAATGTATTATTTATCCTTATATCATAAGTTTGAAGAGGGTAGGGGGGCAATATAACCAATTTTGTTTTTTCCGGCATCTTTGGCGTCATTTAAAGATTGCTTGGCTAAATCCACTAATAATTTCGGTTCAATGGTATCTTTGGGATAACTTGAAATCCCCACAGACAGCGTAACTTCAAAATCATCGATACTTCCATCTTCTCTAAATGAAAAACCTTCAATGCGCCTTTTTAATTTTGTGGCAACTTCATAAGCCGCCTGTTTGGATGTTTCAGGTAAAATGACTAAAAATTCATCTTCGCCATAGCGGATACAGATGTCGCTGCTTCGGGTATGTGTTTGAAGCAGTTTGCCGGTATTTTTTAAAAATTCATTTCCTTCATTATATCCAAACATGCGGTTGATCTCTTTAAAATTATCAATATCAATTAAAATTAGGGATAAATGATGTTGGTAACGTTGAGCACGTTTGAACTCAACCAGGAAGTGAGAGTTGTAATACTGTTTATTGTAGAGATGCGTAACTTCATCTAAATAACTATTGGAGTTCAGCAAATCCATGTTTTGTGCATTTAATAAAGAAATCCCTATTTCAATTTGCAAATTTGGCAGAACAGCTCGTTCAACATCGGAAAAAGAATCTTTAGGGTATTTTCGCAATTTCAATACACCGAAGCATTCTTTATTTCTCTTTAAGACTGGTAAATAGTAAAGACTTCCTTTAATTTTTTTCCGACTATAGAAATAGGAAAATCCCTTTATGGCAGAAATATCCGGGATGTAAACCGGTGATTTTTTGTTGAAAACTTTACCCACTAATCCCTCTGTTGTACGATAAAAAATCTCTTTTAATTTTCGTTTCGAAAGTCCCATTGAATGATGAATTGTTAGAATATCAGAATTGGGATTTTTGAGTATAAGTGCATACTCGTCCGCATTGAAATTTTTCTTAAAAATATTATCAAGAGATTTATAAAATTGTTTAATCC
>CAZVKP010000490.1:0-2955 GCA_964627635.1 uncultured Calditrichaceae bacterium
AATGCCGATTTGATACGCCGAATTGAGAATTTTGGTGGTGAAGTGTGGCTGGCTTCCATTGCAGAGTGGGTGTTTTATACCAATTTCATGCAAAAACAGAATTTAAAATTTCAAGGTCAACGGTTTACCAAAGAAATGTTGGGATCGATAATTCGCACCAAAGTTCAGGAAAAAGATGAACATCATTTGTTTGGTCCTCTGAGGGATCGCTTTCGTGGATATGAAGAGCCGAGCAATATTAAAGAATTTGTCAAACCGGCAGAACCTTACGCCCCTTACTGGGGGGCACTGGGAGAGATGGTGCTTAATGTGAGTGGCGCGATTCATTTGTATGAAAAAGGAGCAGACGGGATAGTCGATATCAGTCCTTTTTCCTGCATGAATGGAATCGTGTGTGAGGCCATTTATCCAAGAGTCAGCAAGGATTACGATGATTTTCCGATTCGGAATTTTTATTTTGACGGAACAGAATCAGATTATGACCGGGATGTGGAAATTTTTTTGGAATTAGCAAGAACTTATCAGCGGAGAAAAAAGATCGATCGGGTTTACCCTCCTCATTTTTCGGATTCTTGATCAAAACGCTTACCTCAGGAATAGCTTGCCCATAAGAAATAATCTTATAATATTTATAATATCGATTTATTAAGAAATTGTTTATCTGAAACAAAATATTATGGAGGAAGGTGTTATGATTCGAAATATTAACTCACCGACCGCTCCGGCGCCCAATGGCCCATACTCTCATGGGGTAAGATATGATAATTTAGTGTTCACATCAGGACAACTACCCATTAGACCGGATACGGGTAAAATTACAGATGAGAACATAAAGTCTCAAACCCGGCAGGTTTTTCAAAATATTCAAACTGTATTGGAGGCAGCCGGAACAAATCTGGATCATCTGATTAAAGTGACGGTCTATTTGCTGGATAAAAAGAGATATTTTGAGGATATGAACGAGGTTTATGGAGAGTATGTGAGACATAATCCCGCCAGGACTACTATTGAAACATCATTTATCAAAGAAATGCCTAAAAAAGCGCTCATAGAAATTGATGTTGTCGCTCATATTGAATAGGGAGAAGATGAGTTTATGAGGAGATTTCGTTGTAGCGAATGTGGTAGAACATATTCCATAGAAGAGAAGCGGTATCGGTGCAAATGTGGCGGCGCTTTCGATCTCGAAAAATCGATTTCTTCTTTTCCAACTGCAGAACTAAATCAGCGCGAAAATTCTCTCTGGCGATATCGGGAGGTGATTCCGGTAAGGGGAGATGAAAATATTGTTTCATTCGGTGAAGGAATAACACCGCTAGTGCCGTTTAAATATGCAGGACTGAATTTATTGGGAAAACTGGAATATCTGATGCCCACCGGTTCATTTAAAGACCGGGGGGCGAGTGTGCTGGTTAGTTTTTTGAAAGAGATCGGTGTAGATTCATTTATCGAAGACTCCTCCGGGAATGCCGGAGCTGCCATGTCTGCTTATGCTGCCAGAGCTGACATCTCTTGCCAGATATTCTGCCCGGATTATGCATCCGGTGGAAAGTTAAATCAGATCCAATTGTATGGGGGAAAGCTCAATAAAATAAAAGGCACCAGAGCCAACACCCAGGCTGCCGTGCAGGAAGCAGCAGAAACTTCCTACTACGCATCCCATAACTGGAATCCGTTCTTTGTGGAAGGATTGAAAACCATCGCATTTGAAATAGCCGAACAACTGGACTGGAAACCGCCAAAAAATGTGGTGTGTCCGCTGGGGTATGGCGGACTACTCCTGGGCTTATACACCGGCTTTAAAGAATTGAAAGAGCTTGGGTTGACCAATCATATGCCCGGACTATTCGGTGTGCAGTCCGAGGCTTGCTGCCCTATCTACCACGCATTTAAAGAAGGGAAAACAGAGGTGGAATTGTTTGAACAGAAGGCTACCACGCTGGCAGAGGGGATATGCGCTATTTTTCCCATGAGGGGAAATTCGATTCTGCAAGCATTGACGGAGAGCGGGGGTTCTGTTACGGTGGTCTCTGAAGAGGAGATCAAATTGGGTATCCGAACTTTAGCGGGAAAGGGATTCTTTGTTGAACCAACATCGGCTGTTGTTCTGAAGGCGCTTGATCATTTTGTAGAGTACGCCATGATCGATCCCAAAGAACAAACCGTGGTGATCTTTACCGGTCACGGATTAAAAGCCGTATCTGAAATTTCGAGTGTATTCAAATTTTAAAGGTGGTTTAACTACATCCGATGAATAAGTAAATTTGTTGATTAAGCCATTGGCAGAGATTTTGATTGAAAACATTTTATCACGCATCACGCATCACGTATCATATTTCTTAGTTATGATTGAATTTCACTTAATATTAATTAAACCAAATATATTATCATTAGCAGGTAAATATGAATTTGTCAGTTCTTGAAAGAAGGAAAATATTCCAGCTTACACAGAAATATGTTCTAACCAAAAAAGAACGGGATGATAAATTACAGCAGGTAATGAGCGTACTGCAAAACTGCAGCAATCGGGAGTATCATGCGATTCTCAAAGCAGCGGCTTACGAGCGTCCCTGGAGACCCAGACGGGAGGGATGGACAAATGTATTTGATCAATTTTTGCATGCAGCCTACGGTGCCATCCTTGTATTGCCCATTTTATTGTTGGATTCTTACTTAGGTGCGGCTATTATGGGCTTGCTGGCCGGCGGTATTCGGGAAATCGAACAATATTTCAATCAGGATTTGCGAATTCGCATGTTTTGGGATCGGGTAATAGATACCTCTGCATTTGTGATCGGTGCCATTATCATATTCTGTCTTTTACATTAAATATTACCCAAATACATTGTTGAAGAATAAGGTAATATGATTAATTCCTTAGCTCGGTTTTACTAATAAAAATTGTTAGAAATCTATTTTGTTTATTATTTATCGCAGAGAGCGCAGAGAACGCTG
>CAZVKP010000491.1:0-2947 GCA_964627635.1 uncultured Calditrichaceae bacterium
ACTTTTACTTTTATTTAAAAAAGGGAGCATTGAAATATTTGCTTCCTTTTATTTCTATGCATTCCTATTACTGATGACAATTCTTGTTATCTATTTAATATATTCCAATCGTTCTAAATTGGTAATTGCCTTTAATTTCGTTGCCAACATCTTTATGGGACTTATTACTCCGGTGCTTTGGGATCAATTGAAACCTTATCAGCAAAATCGAATTAAAATATTTCTAAACCCTGAAGCTGATCCAAGAGGATCCGGATACCAGATAATTCAATCAAAAGTCGCTATCGGATCGGGAGGATTTTCGGGAAAAGGTTTCATGGAAGGTTCTCAAACACAACTGCGCTTTTTGCCAGAGCAGCATACGGATTTTATTTATGCGGTTATTGGCGAAGAATTCGGATTTATTGGAGTCATGTTAGGTTTAATTTTGTTTTATATCGTATTGATGCGGGCGGTGAGAATAGCCTCACTCGTCAAAAGTCGTTTTAATAGCATTATTGCTATTGGTATAGTTACCATAATTGCGTTTCATGTAGTTGTGAATATTGGAATGACTATTGGGTTTTTACCAGTTACCGGATTACCGCTTCCCTTTTTAAGCTATGGGGGCTCTTCAATGTTAACAAATATGATTATGGTAGGGATACTATTAAATTTGTATAAAAATCGCTTTGAATATTAATTAGGAGTATCTATGCATCCGGAATTATTTCGAGTTGGTCCTTTCGCCGTCCATAGTTATGGAGTGATGTTAGCGCTTTCGTTTATATTGGGAATTTTTATTGCTGTGAAGAAAGGTGAACAGCGGGGAATAAAAGGGGAAGAAATTGTCAATCTTGGATTTATTATTATAATTAGCTCCATTGTTGGTGCCAGGTTATTTTATGTATTATTTCATTTAAATGAGTTTAAAGGGCGATGGTTGTACACCTTTTGGCCGGTTCAGGAAAATGGGATGCTGGGTTTGGGCGGCCTCATCCTTCTGGGAGGTTTTATACTGGCCTTTATTTCCGCATCCGGCTATATTTTTTATAAGAAGTTAAATTTCTGGCAGTTAGCGGATAGTATCGCTCCGAGTTTGGGATTAGGAATTTTTTTAACCCGAATCGGATGTTTTTTAAATGGTTGCTGCTTTGGTAGAGCATGTGATCCCTCAATCGGTGTAGTATTCCCACCGGACAGCCCTGCCGGTGCAATTATGGGACATTCCCATATTTATCCTACCCAACTTTTTTCAGCCCTTTATGGATTGATCATATTTGGTGTATTAATCTGGATTGATCGTAAAAAACATTTTGATGGTTTACTGCTGGGGATATTTCTTATTTTATATGGGATCTCAAGATTTACTATCGATTTTTTTCGCTACTACGAAGACCAAATGTTTGTTATTGATGGATTGCAATTTAACCAGGTTGTGAGCTTATTGATGTTGGTGTCCGGTTTAGGAATTATTGTATTCCAAAAGTATTTTTCAAAAAGATATTTGTCACAAGCCCAATAAATTCTTGACTATATTAGATTTAATTTATATATTATTTATGAATATTTAATTTTAGGGAGGAGTCTAATGAAAAGGGTGGCTTACCTATCATTTTTTGTTTTACTGGCTTTATCTTTTTTGATTTGGGCCGGTTGTGGATCGAGTCAAAAAACGGTTAATAAAGGGGAATCTACCTCTACGGAAGAAGCCCCTCAGGATGATTATGATGAAATTGAGAAACTTTTAGGGATTAGCCGTGATGAAAAAACGGAATCTGATACAGAAGGAAAAGGTACGGAAAAGGGTAAAGATGATGATTTAATTAAGCTATTAGAAGTCGATGAGAGCAAAAATAAAGCAAGTGCTCAAGAAAAATCTTCAGCAAGTAATCAAGGGCAGGCGACGAACCTGAAACAGAAAATTAATAAACTTCAAAAAGAAACCAGAAAAAAGGATATGGAAATTGCAGATCTGAAAGCGCAATTACGAATGTTAAAAAATCAGTCATCTAATGAATCATCTTTTCAGAGTATGGGAAGATCTGCTGCAAGTTCAGCCGGAAGCTACAATGCCCCCCCAAGTTATGTATCCAAATATGAGCGTGGTTTGAAAATTTTTCACGACCGAAAATATCGAGAAGCACTTGAAGTGTTTGAACAACTTTTGGCAACTGATACGAATAATGATTATTCCGATAACGCGCAATACTGGATCGGCGAATGTTATTATGCACTGGGTCACTATCAAGAGGCGATTATGGCTTTCGAGAAGGTTTTTACTTTCAAATTTTCTAATAAAAACGATTATGCACAATTCAAAATTGGCCAATGTTATTTTATGATTGGCAATCAAGCGCGCGCTGAACAGGAATTCCAACAATTTTTGGATAATTATCCCGAGTCGCAACTTAATCAACGTGCCAGAGAATATTTAGCCCAATTATAATTTTTTATATTCACATTCCTTATGTGATGTAGCGGGAGGGTATAGAATATTATTCCTCCCGTTTTTTACATCAACCAACCGGAATTATTCAAAAAAATTTAACAATACATATCTGCTAAGCGGTTGTTAAATGCTTATTTTATTCACTCAGATGATGATATACATAAGAAAGGTCAATTCTCGTGGACCGATTTCATAAAGTGAAATTAATTGGAGTTCTCGTTCCTGGGATAATTCTCCCACCAATATTTGACTTTTGCGTAAATAGAATCAAGTTCCGAGACGTTAATATTATATTTTTTCGCAACTCTTTTTCGAATTTTCATATTAGATAATGATGAGCCCTGGCTTATAATACTATCAACCAGAGTTGAGTAAATTCTGATTTCTGCAGGGGTAGGCTTAATACGTCTAATCGTTTGCTTCCAATTATCTAAATTCCATTCAAATCCCTTTCCCGGGGTGTAAATGCAACTTATATTCGATCTTTTATCAATAGGATCAGTTTCATTGTAAATA
>CAZVKP010000492.1:0-2931 GCA_964627635.1 uncultured Calditrichaceae bacterium
GAGGATTAGAATAATTAAGATTTTTTTAGCAGACATTTCATAACCTCCAAATTTGTTTAAAATAATTTATTATCTATACTGCAGAAATAGGCTACAATAAATTAGCTGCCAGCAATTAAATCTTCTCTAATATAAACTTATATTTTTATTTTGGAAAGAATATTTGTTGTTTTCTGTGGAAAATAGCCTGGCCAAAGGATGAAAAAAACATGAATAAAACGACTATTAGTTGATTACCAAAGTGATGTCCATCAGAAAAATTGGACTTTATTACATTCCCTACAGCCACATTGAAACTCTACAAGGTGTAAATTTTCACATAAACATTTCCTGTTTCCGATAATTTTGATTATAGTTGAAAGATAACCATTTAAAATTTATATTAGTCGGTGGTTTGTGAAAAAATAAGTTAGTAGAAAAAAATAAAATGTAACAGGAGAACAGTTATGTCAAAATATCGGATTGCCTGGTTGCCGGGCGATGGTGTTGGCAATGATGTAATGGAAGATGCAAAAATTGTTTTGGATGCATTAAAATTTGATGCGGAATATGTTCATGGTGATATTGGTTGGGAATTCTGGAAGCAGGAGGGAAATCCACTACCCGATCGTACCATAGAAATGATGAAGACGACTGATTGTGCGTTATTTGGTGCCATTACCTCCAAACCCAAAGAAGAAGCAGCCAAGGAACTTACCAGCGAATTGCAGGGCAAAGGCTATGAATATTTCAGCCCTATTGTCAGGCTCCGGCAGGAATTTAACCTGCGTACCAACTTGAGACCCTGTAAGGCATATCCCGGAAATCCACTTAATATAAAAGAAAATGTTGATTTGGTCATTTTCCGGGAAAACACCGAAGGAATGTATGGAGGAGTGGAATTCCATCCCATTCCACAGGAAGTGTTCGACGTATTGGATAAGAATCATCCAAAGATGGGAAAATTTAAACAATATGGTTTGGAAAATCTGGCACTCTCAACACGAATCATGAGCCGACAAAAATGTGAAATGATTGTGAGACACGCATTTGAATACGCCAAAATCTTTAACCGGAAAATGGTTACGGTTGTGGATAAACCAAACGTGCTGCGAGAAACCGGCGGTTTAATGATCCGCACTGCCCGAGAGGTGGCAAAAGATTATCCGGATATTCCCTTGTACGAAACGAATATAGATGCCCAATGTATGTGGTTAGTAAAAAATCCCAATAATTATGATATTCTAGTAGCCGAAAACATGTTCGGTGATATTTTATCGGACCTGGCTGCGCAATTGGTAGGCGGTTTGGGATTTGCCTGTAGTGCGAATATTGGTGATGGTTTTGCAGTATTCGAGCCCACCCATGGTTCTGCGCCAAAATATACCGGTCAGCACAAAGTAAATCCGATGGCAATGATGCTCACAAGCAAACTGATGCTGGAATGGTTAGCCGAGCATGAAAAAGCCAAAAAGTTAGAAAATGCTATTGCTGCGGTTATCAAGGAAAATAAAGTAAAAACATATGACATGGGTGGAAATAATACAGGAATAGAAGTGGCGGAAGAAGTTGTAAAAAAGTTGTAAATTAGGACTTGGTTTTAATGTAATTGTATAAATTAAAAAGGGGGACTTAAATCCCCCTTTTTGACTTTTTCGTGTACATTATGCACTTGCTATTGTTTAATAGCCAATATATCCTTGTATTCATTGTTGCTTTCGAGCACGCTAATTGCTTTGGCTACCGTTTCATCGTAACGAAGCTGGGCAGCAATTTGAGCAGATGATCCACCGAGTTTTTCTGCAAATTCAGATTCTAATGCTTCAGTTATTTGATCGATTTGATGGTCAAATTCCTTCTTTTTTTCAGCCTCAAGCTTTTGGAGTGCAACAGTCACCAGGTCCTTCATATCTTCGCTGTAATCTCTTTCCTCCGCAATTTGTAAAAAATTAGTGAGTTCCTCTTCACCTTCAATTTTAAATTCCAGATCCTGGGACGTGATATAATCCCGGAAAGCATCCAAAATTTCCTCATTCATTTCAAAATTATCCATTTTTTTGATCTCAGGATGATTTGCAAGGTGTTGTACGGTAAATTCAAAAAAATGACCCTGCGACCAAAGGGTAGTGATATATCGATCAATTTTGTCTTCCTCTACTTTGATGTCCGGTTTAACACCTCCACCACCATGCACAGTCCGGCCATTTTGGGTATAATATTTGGTATGATTGTTATATTCACTGCTGTCACTAAGGTCCGTATAAATCTTTTTATTATCTTTATAATCCTCTTTTTGAATGCTTCGTCCGGAGGGTATGTAGTATTTAGCGGTTGTCATTTTTAAATATGCATCATTAATTTTATCTATCGGGTAAACTTGCTGAACCAGTCCTTTGCCAAAGGTTTCACTTCCGAGAATCACCCCCCGATCCAAATCTTGCACCGCTCCTGCGACTATTTCGGATGCCGAAGCGCTTCCACCATCAACCAATACAGCTAAAGGTACACTTGGCAGGATTGCATTTTCTTCCGTCACGAAATTAGAATTCTTTTCATGGGTTCCTCTGGTTTCAACGATGGTTTCACCTTTTTTAATAAATATGTTTGCAACCTCTACCGCCGAGGCTAACAGTCCGCCCGGGTTGCCTCGCAAATCTAAAATAGCGAAATCAATTTCACTTTTCTTATGTAGCTTTCGAATGGCATTTTTTAATTCGGTGGCAGCTTTATCACTAAAACTGGTAAGTCGAAAATAAGCAACCCCCGGTTCAATAAAATCTGCATAAGAGACATCCTTTAGCACGATTTCTTTTCGGGTAAGGGTTAGCTTGATAGGAGCATCATGCCCGGGGCGTCTGATTTGGATTGTCACCTCTGTGCCAACTTTACCACGTAGCTTACTCGATGCTTCCTCCAGTCCCATTTCATCAGTACTCTGACCATCAATTTTTT
>CAZVKP010000493.1:0-2922 GCA_964627635.1 uncultured Calditrichaceae bacterium
TGGAATACCGGCTGCAGTATTAATTTTGATAACCGGTTTTATGATATTGAATCAGATTATTCATAAAAAGGGACTTTTAAAAATACCAAACGATTAAGATGTAATGAAACTATCATTTTTAAATAAAAAAGGCTGAATAACTTCTTGCATATTTTGGTTATTCAGCCCTGTTAATTATATTGATGGTTTGTTTTTTTTCTATCTGATTAATACCAGTTTTATTATCCCTTTTTTATTATTTGTCTTGAGAACTGCGTGATATATTCCCGAGGGTAAGCTCGACCTGTTATTGTCCTGCGCATTCCAAACAACAGTTTTTGTACCGGAAGTTTGATATTTATTGTCAACCAATCTCTTAACCATCCTGCCGACTGTATCGTAAACATACAAACTCACATAACCAGGTTTATCCAGATGATATCTGATTGTAGTTGTCGGATTAAAAGGATTCGGATAATTCCTGAACAATACAAAAGATGAAGGTGGTTCCGGTGAATTATCATCCAAAGAAGTTGGCGAACCTGCATTTTGGGGATTCCAATATGTTGTATCAACCTGAAGACCCAAATCTTCGTATTTACAAACCAGAACTTCATTTGGACTGCTATTTCCATTATGTAAAACAAATATTCCTTTTGGAAAATCTGCTCCTAAATTCACATTCGTTACATCGATTCCATCCGTACTTTCAGCGCCGTCAACCGTAAAGGTCCTAACAAAATTGTGAGGTTCTTTTCTTTCATAAACCTTATATTCATCGCTACCCTGGCTTGAAGCTATGAGATAACCTTCACCGTCTGCCATATAATATAAGGTAATTCCTTCAACATCATCTTCCAAACCGTTTTCTCCGGTTGGCGCAATTAATTTACCTGCAGGATCTTGTTCAGTCGGATCTGCATCATATTTATAAATGCCGTGCCCTTCATTTGCGGCATACAATTTTCCCGTTTCGTCGTCCGCCACCAGTCCCTCTGTTTTATCACTCGAACCATTCATCCAGGTTCTTTTCTCAACTCCTCCTATAGTCCCATCCCCATTATCCACTAGTTCCCACTGCCGCATTTGATTACTTTTACCCGACGCAATTGCATAAAACTTTCCCGTACCCGGACTGTGGTACATACAAAATCCATAAAGCTCATCAGGCCAATTTCCAGCATCGAAATTGCCAACCTCAGTAAGTTGTCTTGTCGAGGGATCAACTTCTAACAGTATTATTTTATCAAGATCACGGTCACAGAATCCAACAATGTCAACGTTTTCTCCGGAGAGCGGGAAATTGTATCGTACATCGATATTAGCAGGTCTTCCCGCTACATCAACGGACTGAATGGTATTTCCCTGGAGATCGTAAACAAATAGTTTATTTACATCTTTATCCGATGAAATTACTGTACTCATTTTGGGATCCGGATGGATCCAAATACACATATCATCCTGATCGCCAATCTCATCATTCTTTAATGATAAGGCCGGAGAAACCGATTGTGCCGGTATTAGATTAACTGTTAGAAGAAAAAATAAAAATCCCAACAGTAATATTCCATACATGCGGGAAAAAGCTTTGAGTGAAATTACATGGTTCATGATACCTCCTATGGTTATATTATAGAACTTTGTACCGCAAAGATTCTGCCATATTTTACAATTGCATGTATATATTAAAGAAACAACAGTTGTATAAGCATATTATAAAAAAGTCAGCTTGTGGATGTATATTAATTATACAAGCTGACTTATAGGATCAAATTATGAGGTTGATTACCGGATCAATTTATTTTTTAGGAATGTTACTTCATCAAAATAAGTTTGATTGTTTGGGTAATATTTCCAACCTTCAGAACTGCAAAATAAATTCCTCCCGGTGCAAATTGTTCATTTTGCATAATGCCGTCCCATTTTATCTCATATGTCCCCATCGCTAATTTCCCCCTGTGAAGAACCTTTACTATTTTGCCGAGTACATCATATATAATTAGACTGGTTTCTGTGTCGCCAGAACGATAAGCAGGTATATTAAATTTTATGTTGGTTGACGGATTAAACGGATTGGGATAATTTTGAAACAAAAAGTTTTCGGGGACCTTTTTTTCTGAAATAAAACCTGCAGGATTTAATCTTGTGCTGGGATCCCAGTATTTGGTGTCTGTTTCAAGCCCCAAATCTTCATAAGAACAAAGTGTAATTTCTTTTGGATTACTATTATTGTTTTGAACACAAAAGATGCCATAAGGAAATTTCGTATTCATTTTTACATTGGATACATCAATTCCGTCCGGTTTTGAAACTCCAATTATGCTAAAAGTTTTGACAAAGTCATGAGGTGGTCTTCTGTTATAAACTAAAAAATTATCACCACCTTGATTAGCTACCAACAGGTAGCCTTCACCATTTGCCATATAATATAGTGTTATACCTTCCACATCTGCCACCAAACCGTGTTCACCAGTTGCTGCCACAAGCGAACCATTCGGCTTAGGATTTATGGGTTCGGCCTTGTACTTCATAACTCCCATACCCTCATTTGCTGCATATAAATATCCGGTTTCATCATCTGCTACCAGCCCCTCGGTCTTGTCCTTTTCCCCGTTTTGCCAGCTCCGTTTTTCTATTCCTGTTATTGTCCCGTCACCGTTGTCTTTTAACTCCCATTGCTTTATCAGACTGCTTCGTCCTGAGGCAAATGCATAAAATTTCCAATCATTGTGACTTTGATAGAGACAAAAGCCATAAATGTTAGTCGGCCAGATACCTGTATCCAATTGTCCGGCAAAAGACAACCACCCTGATTTCTTTTCTACCTTATAAAATAAAATTTGGTTATTCAATTTGTCACAAACACCGACAATATCAACAAGTTGACCCCCAAGAACGAAATTATACCGAACGTCGATACCCCCAGGTTCACCAGGTACATCA
>CAZVKP010000494.1:0-2914 GCA_964627635.1 uncultured Calditrichaceae bacterium
GAAAAAGCCGAACGTGATGGAGACCTCAATCGCATGGCTGAAATTAAATATGGTTTGCTTCCAAAATTGGAAAAAGAATTGAATGATGCCGGTCAACACCTACAGGAAATTCAAAAAGATCGCAGAATGCTAAAAGAGGAAGTTGATGATGAAGATGTGGCTCAAATCGTAAGTAAGTGGACAGGTATTCCTGTTGCAAATATGATGGAGTCTGAAAGGGAAAAGCTACTCAAAATTGAAAATAAACTTTCTGAACGAGTCGTGGGGCAGCAAGAGGCAATACAGGCAGTGGCAAACTCCATTCGCCGATCGAGAGCGGGTTTGGCAGACCAGAATCGCCCCATTGGATCATTCATTTTTCTTGGGCCCACTGGTGTTGGCAAAACCGAACTCGCTCGAACATTAGCAGAATTCCTGTTTGATGATGAAAATGCCATGGTCCGTATTGACATGTCTGAATATATGGAGAGACACACGACTTCTCGATTAATCGGTGCACCGCCCGGTTATGTGGGATATGATGAAGGTGGACAGCTTACCGAAGCCATCCGACGCAAACCCTATTCAGTAATTTTGTTGGATGAAATTGAAAAAGCTCACGGTGAGGTCTTTAATGTCCTTCTCCAGGTATTGGAAGACGGTCGATTGACGGATAATAAAGGACATATTGTCAATTTCAAAAATACCATTATTATCATGACCTCCAACTTGGGAGCACCACTCATATTAGAGAAATCACAAAAAATGGACGAATCTAATAAAGAAGAAATTTATCAGGATATTAGAAGAGAAGTTATGAATATGCTGAGGCAGCAACTAAAGCCGGAATTTATAAACCGGATAGACGAAATAATCGTGTTCAGGAGTCTTGCTAAAGAGCATATAAAGCAAATTGTGGATCTGCAAGTTCGGCTGGTAAATCAGCAACTTTCTGATAAGAATTTGAAACTTAATCTAACAGAACACGCTAAAAATTATTTGGCAAACGTCGGATATGACCCATCATTTGGGGCAAGGCCGTTAAAACGAGTGATACAGAAAGAAGTGTTGGACAAACTTGCTTATGATATATTGGAACATAAATTCCAAAAAGGAGAAATAATTCAAGTGGATTATGCTAATGAACATATTGAATTTTCGTCAATTGAAGAGAAATTAAATGAACAGGAGTCGGCTGAAATTAAATAGTTTTATGGAGCAAAATTAAATGAAACATCTGTTTTACAAGCGAGTAATAAATTAGAACTTAAGTGAGAGGAGTGCTATATGGAGCGAAAAAATATGTATCGATTTGGCGCAGTTTTAATTGGAATTGGAGTGATTGTTGGACTTATTCTTGCCGCCGGATTAGACTTGACGACATCCACCAATGCGAACACAACAGCAGAGGTACAGGAAAGTAAAGTTAGCGAAAGTTCTGATGTCCAGGGTGAAGTTAAAGGAGTGGAAATTCTGGATCAGTTGAGCACCGCGTTTGCCGATGTTGCGGAAAAGGTAACTCCTTCAGTTGTCACAATTACGACCGAAACAACTGTCAAAATGAGAGGTACACCTTTTGGTGAATTTTTTGATGATCCGTTTTTTAGACGGTTCTTCGACATCCCCGATCAGCCGGATCGCGAAAGAAAAAGAGTTGGATTAGGATCGGGAGTCATTGTTTCTTCAGATGGTATTATTATTACCAATAACCACGTTGTAGAAAATGCAGATAATATCAAAATTCGCTTACTGGATGGTACCGAGCACAGTGCGGAAATTAAAGGAACGGATAGCCCAACGGATTTAGCAATTCTTAAAATTGACCAAAATAATCTTCCGGCTATTAAATTCGGTGACTCAGAAAAATCCAGAGTAGGGGAGTGGGTATTGGCGATCGGTTCGCCTCTTTCACCAAATTTAGCACATTCGGTTACTACCGGAATTATCAGTGCAAAAGGGCGCAGTGGAATTTTCAGCCCCAATGCAGATCTTTATGAAAACTTCATACAGACAGATGCCGCTATTAATCCCGGTAATTCCGGTGGTGCATTGGTTAACTTAAACGGAGAACTAATTGGAATTAACACGGCAATTGCCTCCAGAACCGGAGGTAATATGGGAATTGGTTTTGCTATTCCGTCAAATTTGGCGAATAAAGTTAAAAGCGATATTATTAACAAAGGTCGGGTTGTGCGAGGTTGGCTGGGAGTTTATATCCAGGATGTTGACCAAAATCTTGCAGATGCTTTGGATTTGGAAAAACCGATAGGCGTTTTAATACCGCAAGTTCAGGATGGTAGTCCTGCAGATAAAGCAGGATTACAATCGGAAGATGTTATTTTGAAGTTCAACGGAAAAACGGTTAAAAACGCTTCTGAATTGAGAACTTGGGTTGCGTCTGCCGGACCGGGAACTGAAATAACGCTAACTGTTTTGCGCGATGGCGACGAAAAGAAAATTGAAGTAGTGCTCGGTGAGTTACCCGATGATGAACAATTGGCATCAGCACCGGGCGGCGAAGCAGAAAAGATTGGTCTTTCGGTTTCAAATATCACGGATGAGATGGTAAGAAAATATAATTTAAAAGTGAAAGACATGGGTGTGGTAATTACCAATGTGGAACGTGGCAGTGCTGCTGCGGAAGCCGGATTACGTCCCGGGGATGTAATTTTAAAAGTGAATCGAAGGCCGGTTGGCGATGTTGGTGATTACAACGATTTAATGGAAAAGTTAGATCCTGGAGATTCAGTTCTGTTTTTAATCCAAAGAAATGAAGCCAGAGTCTTCGTTGCCTTCGATATACCAAAAGAGTAAAATTTTTGATTATGCCATTTCCTCAGCATTATGTAATAATATAAGTCATTTTGTATAACATGGTGGTTGTATTTATACCTCATCCCCTTCCCCTCACACGGTGACCACCATGTGGCATCCC
>CAZVKP010000495.1:0-2901 GCA_964627635.1 uncultured Calditrichaceae bacterium
GCAAGCTCGATGATATAGGTATACGGATTGAAAGCAGTATTTTAGGTTCTGAAGTGGACATTATTAAAGCACATAATAAACCCAAAACCCATCGGTTCATTTTGGGTAATCAGAGTTCAATTGAACTTATTTAATATAAACCGGGAGGCTTTATGCCAGAAGAATTGATTAAAACAGAACTTGAAAACTCCATTGCAACAATCACTATTAACAGACCGGACAAATTAAATGCCTTAAATGCAGAGACCATCACTCAACTTTACTACTCACTTAAGAAAATTAAGCAGAATGAAAATGTATCGGTAATTATTATAACCGGGAGCGGCGAAAAGGCTTTTGTTGCGGGAGCGGATATTTCGGAAATTAGTCGTCACGATGATATTTCCGGTCGAATATTTGCGATGCGGGGACAAAAAGTATTCCGTTTCATTGAGAAAATGGAAAAACCCGTAATTGCAGCAATCAACGGTTTTGCGCTTGGCGGCGGTTGCGAGCTGGCCATAGCATGTCATCTCCGGATCGCTTCAGAAAATGCAAAGTTTAGTCAACCCGAAATTAATCTGGGATTGATACCTGGTTATGGTGGAACCCAACGCTTACCACGCCTCATCGGCCGAAGTCAGGCACTCCATTTATTGCTTACCGGGGATATGATTGACGCTCAAAAAGCTCTCGATCTCGGACTCATAAATGAAATATCGTCCCAGGAAAAGCTGTTACAAAGGGCCCAGGAAATTGCTCAATTACTTCAGAAGAAAGCCCCTATTGCGCTCCGCTATATACTACAGGCAGTTTTTGAGGGGCAGGATATGAGTTTGGATTCCGGTTTGAATTTAGAAGCTGAACTTTTCGGAAATTTATGCGCGACAGAAGACATGAAAGAGGGCACTAAAGCTTTTTTAGAGAAGCGCAATCCTCATTTTAAAGGCAAGTAGTAGTGTTATGGCAGAAAAAAATACAGCCGTCATTGTATCGAATGACCAACAATTCATTTCAAAATTCTCGAAAGAATTAGAGCAGAATTTGTATACTGTTGAGAAACTGAAAAGGGACAATAACTGGAATCAATTATCCCCCGCTATGGAAGTGGATTGTTATGTTTTAGATAATATTGACGGAAATTTTCCATATGAGAAGTTCTCATCTTTCCTTCAAGATCAAAAATCTTTACTTTTTATACTAAATATGGGGCAAACTCCTTCTAAAATAGTTAACATTCCTCATCTTACTTTCAATATAGATTCAGATTATAATTCTGTGCCGCTTCATGCTTTCTTAAAAAACGCAGGAAAAGTGATGAAGTATGAAAAGGAGCAAATAGAACTTGCCAGCATGTTACTACATGATGTTCGTTCTCCATTAAATAGCCTGGTTGGATATCTTGAGTTATTATTGAACGCAACATTCGGCGCATTGAATGATGGGCAAAAAAATATTTTAGAAAAAGCCATGGAATTAAGTGACGCTACATTTGATATGCTGGAAGACATCAATGAAGTTTTCAGGGGCGAACAAACCTCCTTTCAAGTAGAAAAGCAACCATTCGACCTTCCAAAAATTTTAGAAGAAGTGTTGGTTAATATCTGGGTAAAGGCCGATCATAAAAATATCAAAATCAAAAAAGATATTTCGCCTGAAATAAATCAAGTTTTGGGAGATGATTATCAAATTCAGAGAGTATTAACAAATCTTATTACAAACTCCATAAAATACTCACCTAATAATTCTCAGATTACTATAAAAGTGCTCCCCAATCCCGACCATCATGTAGAGGTTTCAGTTAGTGATAATGGACAGGGAGTTCCCGAAAATCAGCTCATTCATTTGTTTGATAAATATTACCGGGTGAAACAAAAACAGCAAGTAAAAAAAGGATACGGATTAGGACTCTATATCAGCAAAATTATTGTGAAAGCACATCGTGGTAAAATCTGGGCCAAGAACAATGAGGCAGGCGGATTAACGGTAACTTTCACCCTGCCTTTTGTTCATAACAAATCATAATCTAATATTAAAATGATTAGTGAATACATCCGAAAGATTAACATAGTTGATTTGGCGGATTCTAAACCGAATTTATTTCTAAAGATTGAGCCGGGATCATATCTGATAAAAAATAGATTTCCCTTTTATCCTTTCAAAGAATTTTCAGATATTATAACTGTTCTGGCGGTGAAGGTTTAAAAATACCAAATACGGAGATGCCATTTGCCAATACCAAATATTATTTGGCGAATAGATGACCGATTAATTCATGGTCAAGTCATTGTTGGGTGGTGCGGTCAATTACCAATTAAACTTTTAATTGTATGCGACGATGAAATTTCGTCAAAAGAGTGGGAAAAGAATTTGTTAATGATGGCAGCTCCACCGGAACTATCCACAGAGGTCCTGTCTACCGCTGAAACAGCAGCAAATTTGGAAAATTGGATATCACAAGATTTGATAGTTATGGTATTAATAAAATCTCCTGAAGAACTTCTCAAACTCATTGATTTGGGTGTGGAATTTCAAAAAGTAAATATCGGTGGAATTCATTTTCAGGAAAATCGCAAAGAATTTTTATCATATCTTTATCTTTCACCGAAAGAAGTAGAATTATTTCAACAAATGATTGCCAAGGGTATTAAATTTGAATGTCAGGATTTACCAAATTCTCCCTCGCATGATCTTAAAAAAATATTGGAGAAGAAAAAATGACTGAAATTTCGACACAAGAACTCAAATTGAAGACCGACGGATTTACACATATTATTGATATTACACCCGATGTGAGAGATTTATTGTCCAACAGTGACTTTCAGGAGGGACAAGTCACAATTTTTGTTCCCGGGAGTACCGGCGCTTTAACAACTATCGAATATGAGCCGGGGCTGCTAAAAGACATTCCGGAATTTTTAG
>CAZVKP010000496.1:0-2886 GCA_964627635.1 uncultured Calditrichaceae bacterium
ATGGTTCCGCTGGTTCCATTAATTGATGAACTATCGGCATTCTCTGCTGTTACAGTGAAACTACCGACAACAGTATCGCTCACTCTAAACATCACTGTATCACTGTTATTAAAAGCAAAACTGGTTCCGCGCGAAGATGTAGCTGTCGAAGAACCGCTAAAACTTAAATTAATATTGTCACTGTTAACCACATTATTAGAATACTGGTCCTTTGCAGTTAAAACATAACTCACACTACCACCGGCATTAATTGTCTGGTCCCCAGAGGGTGTAAATGCATAACTGTCTACAGCATCTGACTGTAAGGGAATTGATATGGTTGCGACTACCGAATTTACACTCACTTCAATCACATCCGGGCCATCGGAAGTTAAGGTACTGGCAGTGTAATCTACTGACGCCACTCCGCTACCATCCGTCACATCACTATCAGTTGAAGTGCCACTGCCAACAAATGTCCCATCACCACCCGAAGTCAGTGTAAAACTTACCGTCTCACCACTTATCGGATTGTCGTGTTCGTCAAACAAAGTGACTGTAAGTGTGCGGTTCGTCCCAACAGTTAAGGAATCTTCAACACCTGTTGCCTTGGTAAAATGGTGGGGACCTGCTGCTTCAACCGTCACATCCCAATTTACCTCAGTTGCATTTTGAGTGGCAGAGTTGTCCAATCGGGCATTGTATGTGGATGCATAACTATTTCCGGTGGATACACTTGTCGGAATATTTTGAACAAATGTAACAATTATTGAATCTTTTATATTAAAGTTAGAAGTTTGGACAATTATCGAATCATCTGTTGAATTGTAATTCCAGGTGGCAAACCCATTTTCATCAGGTGGAGTTGCCGAATTTTGGATTGGTACATTTGATTCAGAAATTTTAACATCGGTAACAGTTGGGGTATTTCCTGAGAACGGGTTCGCAATGGCAATACGATCCAACTTTCCCAATCCGTCTGAATTTGTGAATTCAAGCGTATATTTAAACTGCTGAAGATTAGTCCCTGCCTGTACTGTGAGCGGTGAGATCGATGCACTTACAGTATTGGTCATTGTTTGGGAATGAAACAGTATTGCAGAAAACGGGGTAACTGAACTTGAATCAAAGCTATACTTCGAACCGTCATTCCCATCCTGTTCAATACCAACTGTGGCAGAGCTGCCATCAGCCCCTGCACCTGCCGAATTGTATTGAAGTTTAATGAGGTTGCTTCGTTCAAAAAGTATCAATTCAAAGGTAATTAAATCTTCTGAGCTATCTTTAAAATCAACCCACGAAACTACAAATTTTCGATTTGGCGAGGCTCCGACCGTTTTATAATATACATTGGTTGAACTGGTACTATCTGTTAAATCATCCCAGTACGGTGCAATGAGATTGTCCGGTGCCCCGCTTCCCGGAATATCCGCATTTGTCGGATAAGAGTTACCTGCCAGATCAGCGAAACTTATAAAACCATTTGTGGAAACATAAATTTGAGTTTGAGCTGTTCCATAAAATGAAAAGGTAAATGGTAGTGAAATAGGATCAGCAACCGAATCATTTTTATTTGTGGTAAAAATTGCCGTTCCGTCTCTGGCATCAATCCAGTCATATGATATAGTGGGAGAAGGTGTTTTGGAATCCGTCCACATATAACCAAAAATATCATTTCCGCCCTGATCAGCAAAAAGTGCTGATATCAAAAAAAGTGTAGATAAGGATATTATTGTTAACCGCTTAAGCATATTCAGTACCTGTAGCTATTATTTAATTAGTTACCAATTGATGGGATCTGTACCGATGAAAAGACATTGGTGGAAACTTTTAAGCCATCCGTTTGAGAAACAACTTCTTTCAAGCGGATTTCAGCTTGCTCTAATTCTGAATCCTGTATATTTGCCATACATTTAAGTTGGATATTATCACCACTATTAAGTAAATCACTCTTGGCAATTAACATAATTCCCTGGGGCATATTTTGCCAGGCGATAACAGAATCGCGATCCGGTACAGAAAGAATGTTTTGTAACCACATCTCTTCCTGATTAATCCTTAATGATATAGGAATAAGCATAACTTCTTGAGGTGTCTCCAGAAGGATACCGTTACTCAAAGAGCTTGTAAGGTCTAGATTCAAATTAAATTCCCAATCCGAATCACTCTCGGGAATGGGAGTAATATCTATGGATGCTCCGGTTTGTTGAGCAAGTGCTGGCGCAATGATAAGAAATAAAATCAATAAAATGTTTTGGGCTTTCATTTGAAAAAATTCCTCCAATCTGTTCCGTGCAAAATATTTGAGAGTCAACAATCTAGGTGTGATAGTTATCACGTTTAAACAATTTAATATACGTTATAAAACGTCCTTATTTGACGATAGCCTTTATTAAAGTTAAAAATTCTCTCCCATCGTTTTCCACGAGACGCAAGTTCTTTTTTGCTTTGGTAAATTTCGGATTAATCCGAGTTGCCTCTTTAAAATTATCCAATCCTTTCAGAAAATAATCGCGGCATAACATTAAATGAATTAAAGCTAAATAATTCCATAAATCCGGATAGTGCGGGTTTTCATCGAGTGCTTGTGAAATTTTTCCATCAAAATGCTGAAGTGTTTCATAATCCATCCGATCCGGTAAATATCTAATCCATAAATAAAACTCATAACCAATTATTTCTGGCGGTGTTGATTGAAAATATGCCCTGGTGCGATGATCATATATTAGAGATGAAATTTTACCATAATTTTTATTTTTCAACGCCTGTTTAATCTGTACAATTAATGATTTATCTTTTTTATTTCCTATTTTATCGATCTTATTTAAAATAATCTTAAAAAAATTAAAATTTTTTTGAACTTCATCCGTTTTATTCTGCATTCGTAAGTAATCAATTCGGTTAAGA
>CAZVKP010000497.1:0-505 GCA_964627635.1 uncultured Calditrichaceae bacterium
TTAGAGGGGGGAGATGAATGGAGTAGGAACATGTAGTAGAATTTTATAAAAATACGTTTTGCTAATCTAAGGAAATAATCATTTTTTTAAATTATGCCTCTGAATCGTCATTCCAAATAAAATCGCATAATGGGCCGGCTATTTGAACGACGAACCTCTTCCGTAAAGCCTGCCTGTTCAAAAACTGAGGTTAGACCATAATAAACAAATGTATCAGGCCATTGTTTTTGGGGCTCCACCGGATAACCTTCTAAAACTGTGCCGCCCAGCTCTTTTACATAGTGAATAGCTGCTTTCAACAAAAGTAACGTGAGTCCCTTTTTACGATAGTGCTTATTAATGAAAAAACACACCACAGACCACACCGGGATATTGTCAACCGGTTTAAGTATCCGTGAGCGATCCAATACTGGTAATTCCTTCCGCGGTGCCACAGAACACCATCCGATAGGCTTATTTTCTGAATACGCAAGTATCCCAGGCACCTTACCGGATGTAATAATTT
>CAZVKP010000497.1:515-2886 GCA_964627635.1 uncultured Calditrichaceae bacterium
CTTCATTGCATGTTTGTTTTTCTCACCTTTCTGCTTATCAAATTCCGACCGTTTCAAACGGAACCACATACACCAGCATCCACCACATGCACCCCGCTCTCCAAACAATTGTTGAAAATCCTTCCAGCGATCCGGAGTCACTGGCTCGAAGATATATTGGGTTGATTCCTCAATTTTGATAGTCATGATTTTTTTACCTCGAATTTAGTACAAGGTTAGTCATCTCTGCAAAAGATTACCAAATTCAGGAATTCTACGGAATTTAAAAAAATTTGTTACAGATACCTTTTTACCGAATCACACAAGTTTATTATTATCGATTTAGTCTTAATAATTTACCGAGTCGGTTACACGGAAAATTAAAAAATAAACCTCTTGGGGTATTACTAACCAACATTAATTTAATCCCCGCCATAAATGGCGGGACTAATCGCTTATTATTCAAGAATTTGATTAGCGCCAGGCTTCAGCCTGGGGTTGGTTATTCTCTATGAATAACCGGGTTTTAGCCTAATTTTCGGTCAACCACTAATTAGAATTCAAATCAAATATAATAAAAAACAACAGAAATTAAAATTTTCGTAATAATTATTGATAAGATTTTTCCATTTCTTTCATTTCCCAATCGCTTATTTTAAATTTAAATAGAAAAGTATTCATGATAAGTTGGGATTGATATTTTAATTAAATTGGTAAAAATTAAGGAAATCAAGTATTGGAACAGAATTTAACAATTAAAGCACTACAATCCGGTGGAATCATTACCAATTATTACTGCACCTCACAGTGCAGGCACTGCCTTTACAACTGTTCGCCGAAACGAGAAAAAGAATATCTAAAACCAGAGCTTCTTAAAAATATTTCGGAGAAAATTAAAACGTTGGACTGTCTCTCAGTCCATATCGGAGGCGGTGAACCTTTCTTAGATGTCCCCGCTTTAAAAGCGGTGTTAAAAGTTTTGCGGCGAAATGGCATATCAGTTGAATATATCGAAACCAATTCCTCCTGGTTTAAGGATATGAAAAGTGCAGTGGATGTTTTGGCCTCAATCAGGGAATTGGGTGTTAATACATTGTTGATCTCGATGAGTCCATTCCACAACGAACATATCCCCTTTAAAAAAGTAAAGGGTGTAATAAAAGCTTGTGAGCAGAGCAATCTCTCAGTCTTTCCCTGGATATCTGCCTTTTATAGAGAAATTGATCGATTTGATGATAACCGGACACACAACCTTGAAGAGTATCAAAATGAATTTGGGGAAGATTACTTAAAAACCATTCCATCCCGCTATTGGGTTCATTTTGGAGGGCGGGCGATACAGACATTTAAACAGATTTATCCATTACAATCGTTAGAATCTGTTCTTCAGAATAGCAGAGGTTGTCGAGAACTAACAGATACCTCGCATTTTCATATTGATCCTTTCGGGAATTATGTGCCGGGACTGTGCAGCGGACTGGCAATCGATTATCAGGATTTAGGCAAGCCATTGGACTCAGAAAAATATCCAATCATTCACATTCTTTTTAATGATGGAATTAATGGTTTACTCGATTACGCTTGCGGGCAATATAATTTTATTCCGGAGGATAGTTTTTTGAATAAATGTGATCTCTGTTTAGAGATTCGGAAATTTCTGGTCAACCAAAAAGATATCGATTCCCAAGAATTACAACCGATTGGATTTTATGATATTCATGAGAACTAATAGTTTATTATAATAAAAATCCCCTTTCTGTACATCAATACAGACGAGGGGATCAGTAAAAAAAGTTTTAATCATTACATCAATTTTTGTAACATCCGAACAGCATTGGTATTATTTGGATTCAATTCCAATGATTTTGCATAATTTTTAACCGCCTTTTCTCTATCACCTTTTCTCATGTAACCTTCTCCCAGACTATCATAAGTATTAAACGCCTCCGGATAAACTTTTACATTGAATTTAAATATTCTGATCGCAGCATCCACTTTATTTCCACTGAGCAATTGATAACCCAGACGGTTCAACTGAAATTCCGCAAAATCATAATCGTCCGCAGCACTTTCCTTTAGTTCCCAATATTTATCAATTGCCGCTTCCACATCGTTTTCCTTTATAGTTTTATATATAACTCTTGCAATTGGCTGAGCAGGCTTTTGATAGTCACTTTCATACAAAATATTGACTATATTTTTTCGCACATCCTGTAAATTAGTGCCGCCTGTATTATTCATAAGTACAATCAAGTGTTTATCGCTAACCATTCTGGTAATCAGTGTATTAAAACCGTGAATTCCACCGCCATGTTCAATGACCCGAACACTATCTTCCGAATTATTTAATTTGACATAATTAATTGCCCAGCCATAGCCATAATATCCATTA
>CAZVKP010000498.1:0-2876 GCA_964627635.1 uncultured Calditrichaceae bacterium
ATTTTTTCAATATTTTCCTTCATGTAGTCATGAGATTCTTTTATATGGTGCCATTGCTTTCGAGTTAATGGAATTTCTATTCCACCAATAGATTTAACTTTAGTAATAATATTCTTTAAATCCATAGCTTAGATACAATAGTTAAATGAATGGAATTTATTCAAAAAAAAACCCGGCTTGAATTCAAACCGGGGATAAAACTCCTGAGATGATGCTTTCATGACTGTTTCGCCACTTCGCCAGCTTGATATTTCCCATTTTTACCCAGCTTCAGCTCGTAATTAACCTTTTGTCCTTCTTTCAGTGTTTTGAATCCGTCTTCCTGGATTGCTGAGTAATGAACAAAAACATCATCCCCACCATCTTCCGGCACAATGAAACCCCATCCTTTGCTTTCATTGAACCACTTAACTGTACCAGTGGGCATAAAACGTAGTACCTCCTTAAAACAACTGAACTCAACCTCTCCATCAAAATGTTTCTTGCGAATTTTTTACTTATGTGATTGATGGAGAGAAAATATCCGCAAGATAAGTAAATATAGTATTTTAAATAATTTTTGTCAAGCCTGAATTGGGGCAAATGTAATTTTTTAATAAAAAATCGAAAAAATTTGAGATTTTTATTTACTGGTTAATGAGCATTGATGGCACCAAGAAGAAAAAATATTTATCCAGGTAGCTTCAACCGGAATTAATTTTAATTATTCAGAAACCATTCCTTTAACCGCTAATAGTTTTAATTCCGTCATTTCTTCAATTGCGTACTGAATACCTTCTCTGCCGTATCCACTATCTTTTGTACCACCGTAAGGCATTGGGTCAATACGAAATGTGGGATAATCATTTATAATGATCCCGCCCACTTCAAGAGTATTATATGCTTGTTGAATTTTTCTAAAATTATTTGTAAAGAGACCGGCTTGCAATCCATATAAAGAATTATTCATCATTTTAATGGCATCCGAAAAGTCGGAATATGGTTGAATGGATACAATGGGAGCAAATACTTCTTCGCACACCACTTTCATATCCGGGTCGACATTTGTTAATACAGTTGGTTCGAACAAATTTTTATCTCTTTTACCCCCAATAACGATTTTGGCACCCCCTTTAACCGCTTCATTAACCCAATTTTCCGCCCGTTTTGCTGACTCTAAATCGATCATTGGTCCGACTATGGTTTTTTCATCCACTGGATCACCATACATCACATGTTCCACAATATAGTCACTAAATTGCTGGACAAATTCATGAAAAATGGTATCCTGCACATATATTCTTTGCACTGAGATGCAAACCTGACCGGAATAGGCGAACGAACCCACAGCCAATCTGGGGATGATATCAGACAATTGAGCGTCAGGTTCTACAATGGCACCGGCATTACCGCCCAGTTCTAAAGTGACATGTTTTTTTCCGGCTTGTGATTTTAGATACCATCCGATCTCTGCACTGCCAGTGAAACTAAGTTTGCGGATACGCCCGTCTTTTACTAATGCTTCGGCATTTTTACCGCTGGTGGGAATGATGTTCACAATACCAGGTGGCATTTCGGCATCTTTTATTATTTCGGCCAATTTTAATGCAGTTAAAGGTGTTTGTGATGCCGGTTTTAAAATAATGGAATTCCCGCTGGCAATAGCAGGTGCAACTTTATGAGCAACAAGATTTAATGGAAAATTAAAAGGAGAAATTCCCAATATAATACCAAGTGGAAATCGTTTGGTTATACCAAAATACCCTTTGGTTTGTGGTGTCATATCCAAAGGTAAAAAATCTCCCTTGAGTCGTCTGGCCTCCTCGGCTGCCCATGTAAAGGTTAGTTGAGCTCGGGATACCTCATTCCGGGCAAATCGAATAGGTTTGCCGCTTTCCCTCATAATTGTTTCAATTAAATCATCCTGCCTATTTTTAATGCCTTCCGCAACTTTACTTAGTAATTCATAACGATCGAATCCGGATAATTTTTTAGAAATTTGAAATCCCTTATAAGCGCTATCGACTGCCATATCCAAAAAATCACCATCAGCTAAATAGACCTTTGCCAAAGTTTTTCCATCATAAGGATTTTTCACTTTTATGGATTTGTACGTTTTTACCCATTCATTATGAATTAATGGCATAATTGTTGGAGTGCTCATTTTATTACCTTTGTTTGAGTTTATATAAAACATTTTTAAAAATTGCTAAAATAATTTAAAAAACTATTGGTTCATTTAAAAATCAAAAACCAATATTTATGAATTGCTTAAATTATCGCGTGTAAATAGTATTTTGCTGAAATTTTTAATAATACTCTTTAATCAAAAAAATTAAATGAAACCTGAGTAACGTCTTCTATATTAACCCAATTCTTGGGCGATGTAAATTATTTTGTGTAAAGGCTTGCATTTCCGAATAAAAAATGTTTTCATGGGTGCCAAAAAGTTAAACAGAAAATTAAATTTGAACTGGTATTATTAATTAAATTAAATAAATTGTGCACTCTCGATTGATTCAAATTCGCAATTTATATGGAGAAAAGTATATGGACATGGTAAGGGTAGAACGAGTCTCCAAAACCTATGATGAGTTTAAAGCAGTAAATGAGATTTCCTTTTCTATTAGCGAAGGGTGTTTGTTCGGATTATTGGGTCCAAATGGTGCCGGCAAAACCACAACCATGCGGATGCTTATGAATATCATCATTCCGGACAAAGGACGTATCGAAATTTTGGGTAAACCGTTTGAAGAAAAAACCAAAAACAGAATTGGCTATTTGCCGGAAGAGCGAGGTCTTTATCCCAAGATGAAACTGTTGGCGCAACTTCAATTTTTGGGAGAGATGAAAGGATTGACTGCCGGCGAGGCAAAAAAAATCAGTTCCGATTGGCT
>CAZVKP010000499.1:0-2875 GCA_964627635.1 uncultured Calditrichaceae bacterium
ACCTGGGATGGAGAGGCAATATCGGAAAACAATTTCTCCCCGACTTCAAAAAAGAGATCGGCCCGGCCATATTCGCGACGTGCAGCCGGATCGACTTCTCCACCCAGGGAATAAGCGATTTGCTGAAGCCCGTAACATATTCCCAAAATGGGTATGCCCAGTTCAAAAATTCCTTTATCCACTCGCGGTGCAGACTCAGCATAAATTGATGACGGACCGCCGGAAAATATCAATGCTTTAATTTCCGGATCAGTTTTAATTTTTTGAACGGAAAAATTAAAAGGTTGGATTTCGGAGTAAACAGATAGTTCACGAACTTTACGAGCAATTAATTGGGTGTATTGGGAACCAAAATCTAATATTAATACTTTGTCCATTATGGCATCTCAATTTTCCAATTTTTAAAAAGATCAATGGAATCATAATCGGTAAGATCAAACTGAATTGGGGTAATTGAAATAAAGTTCTCTGATATAGCAACATCATCTACATCATCATTTTTGTCCAATAATAATTTTTTACCCGTCAACCAATAATAATTTCGATTCATGGGGTCGACCCTTTTTTCGAAAAATTCTTCATAACGCGCTTTACCTTGCCGGGTAATTTTTATGCCCCGAATCTCTTCTTCGGGTAAAGCCGGGATATTGACATTCAACATAATTCCATCCGGCAATCCGTTTTGCAAAACTTTTTCTGCCATATACTTTGCAAATTTTGCTGCAAACCGAAATTCTTTCTTTGTGAAGGTAGTCAGAGAAAAAGCAATTGACGGTATACCCATCAGTGTTCCTTCGGTTGCTGCGGAAACGGTACCGGAATATATGATATTAATTGCGGTATTTGCGCCCTGATTAATGCCGGAAACTACCAGATTCGGCCTGGCATTTAATATTGCTTTTACCCCAAGTTTTACACAATCTGCCGGAGTACCGTTTACCGCATGACCAAAAAATTTACCATTTTTCTCATATTCAACCACACGCAGGGGGTCTGCAATGGTAATCGCATGTCCCACTGCACTTCTCTCAAAATCCGGTGCAACTACATGGGCGTCGCCAATTTCGCGCATAGCCATATATAATTCAGTAATCCCCGGAGCGAAGATTCCATCATCATTGGTCACTAAAATTAATGGTTTGTCTGTCATTTTTCTCCATTGTAAATGCAAATTAACCGCCTTTTTCGTACTTGCATTTATTTATCCTAAGAATATTATAAATGTGTTTAATTTGAAATTGTTTAGACAGATTGTTTTTTCACAAAAACATAATTAAGAAAGAAAACATGCTAAATCTTATTTATGCTTTTTCAATTCACCTCTCGGAAAGTATCGGTTCCCCTTTATGACTCCACAACAAATCCAAAATTTTTCCAACCGTGTCCCGCATTTCCAATCGATGAACAATAGTATCCACAAATCCATGGTCCATGAGAAATTCAGCCGTCTGGAAACCCTCAGGTAAATCCTGCCCGATAGTTTGTTTGATCACGCGTTGTCCGGCAAAACCAATTAATGCGCCGGGTTCAGCAATATGGACATCTCCTAACATGGCGAAACTGGCAGTTGTTCCGCCGGTTGTGGGATCGGTTAAAATACTGATATATGGAATCCCGGCATCCGAGAGTTGAGATAATTTTGCGCTGGTTTTTGCCAGTTGCATTAAAGAAAGTGCACCCTCCATCATTCGTGCCCCACCAGATGCTGAAACGATAATCAGCGGTTTCCTGTTTATCCGAGCTTCCTCGGTCGCACGGGCTACCTTTTCCCCCACCACAGAGCCCATACTTCCACCGATAAACGTGAAGTCCATTAGGGCTCCCACAACTGCATGGTTCTTCACAGTTGCGGTGCCAGTGACAATCGCATCCATTAATCCGGATTTTTTTTGAGCATCTTTTAATCTGTCAACATATTTTTTTCGATCTTTAAATTGAAGCGGATCGCCGGGGGCAATGTTTTCATTAAATTCTTTAAAGCTCCCTTCGTCAAATAAAAAATTAATATAATCCCGTGAAGTTACCCTGAAGTGATAATCACATTTGGGACAAACATTCATTCGATTCTGTAATTGGCTTCTGTATATGATTTCTCCGCACTTTTCGCATTTAATCCATAAGCCGTCCGGTAGCAACTTCTTTTCTACAGTAGAAATTCCTTTTTTCTTTTTGAACCAATCCATATAATTTCCTTTAAATATTTTCTCAAATTAAGAAGAAAACCACCATATTTCAAAAACTTTGTTTATTGAAAGTTAGGTTTTTGAAAAATTGAAATTTTAAGTTTGAGAAAAATTAAAAGATTTTTGCCAATCCGCTAATGTGAATTAAATACTGGCTTTTAAGAATATGGTGCCTTTTGTGGATGGTCACCAGAAGAAGTATTATCTCTATCAGGTTGAAATATTTTTTGCATCACCAGGGCATTTTCACCATTTTGATAGTAACGAGGTCGCTTCATAATGGTATTAAATCCAAATTTTTCATATAGTTTTATTGCCCGCGCGTTTTTTTCTCTAACTTCCAGGATGGCATAACGGGCGTCATCGGCCATATTTAAGATTTTCTCAAGCAACCATTTCCCTAATTTTTTTCCCTGATGTTCGGGCCGAATGGCTATATTGGCAATGTGAAATTCCTCGTAAATTCTCCAAATGATCGCGTACCCGATAATCTCATTTTGATGTTCCAGAACCAGGGGGATTGAAAAACGGTTTTTGGTTATTTCGAATTCAAAACTTTGTCGCGGCCATGGATCGGAAAATACTTTGTGTTCCACCTCAACAATTATGTCCAGATCCGTTAAAGCCATTGGACGCAGCTTCATTACATAACCCCTTTAAATGCGCGGAGATATTGCGGCTCGCAAGATTCC
>CAZVKP010000500.1:0-2865 GCA_964627635.1 uncultured Calditrichaceae bacterium
GGCGCTGTCGTAAAATCTAATTCCCTCCCACTTTGAAGATGGTTTAATAGCCGTAAACGTTATAGGTGAAGAATCGCTGCCCTGGGCCAGTAATTTGCCATTAACAATTAACTGGGTGTTTTGGGCAAATCTCACTGTAGTGCCGGATTGAATGGTGAGGGTTACTCCGTTATTTACGGTCACATCTCCCAGCACGTATTTTGTGCCGGACCAGGTGGTATTTTGGGTTATGGCGCCGGATTCACCGAATTTAAAGGTGCGCAACCCATCGTGATCGGCAACAAGAATATTACCGGAAGGTAAAAATGGATAAACACCCCATGAGCCTGCATATAGTGAATGAATGGGATCCGGATTTACTGCAGGTGTGTCAAAGTATCCTGCTTCCTTCCAGTGCAGGGGATCGGAAATATCCAGGACACGGATGCCTTTGGTATAGTAAGAAATAAATGCGAAGTCCTCTTTTAAAAATACTTTGTGGATACTATTGGGAGGATCGTTGGGATAAATTAAGTCATTATCGCTGTAAACTACTCTACCGTCATCCGGGTTTTCCGGTGATTCATATAAGACCAACGGTTCGACAAATGCGGAAGGAGCTTGTTGGGAAATCGGTGGAAGACTTTCGATGTTGGATATATCGAACATTCTTAGAACACCGCCCTCGTTTTGGTTTTCGGGGTCGGGTCTTAATACTTCATCGCAAACAAATACATACTGGTGGTCATCGGTAACTTTAACAGTGTGAGTCACACGATAGTCATCAGGAGGTGTACCGGTTGTCCGGCGTACATTCCGGTAGGTTAATTGCCAGGTTTGGTTCTCGTCCACATCCAGGTGAAGTTGGCCGTACTGATCGGTATATTTTTCAAAAGTGGCGACAATGATGCCGGAACCGGCGCAGGCAGCATAAATTCTATTATCTTTCACATAAACTTCCACGACCCAGGGATATTCGGTTTGTAGTAGCGACCCGGGATCTCCATCTCTCAGCATCATATAATAGGATTGGGATCCGGCAATCGACTCCGGGATGGTCCAGGAACCGATGCGGGTTGGAGCGGCAGGATTCTGCTGCAAATCGTAAAAAAACATATTCGGATGACGCGTGGAGTCATAAACATTATTCTCGCAGGCGAGGAACAATACGCCATCGGATATATCCAGGTCGTGTACACGGGTGATATCGTGACCTGGAGAAAATCCGACCGGAATGCGACCTACAACTGCCGGTTGAGCCAAATCAAGACGAATAATTCTAATGTCTGTGCTGTCATGATGTCTTGTTTCCTTATTGGCAGTATAGGCATAATTTTCATAGGTTTTTACTTCATGGGTGCCTTCTCCGGGCAAGGTATCACCAACCATTTCAATGTCATAAGAATCTGTGACATCAAATATTCCCAGTCCGCGGTAAAATAGGCCCATCAATGCGAAATCATTGCCACTCTGTTGGTCTGTCCATCCCCAGATGCCGGAACAACGGTCATCAGAGCTCCAGGGGTTTAGATTGTCACTGGCTTTAAAAGAATCGAGCAGTGTAACATTGTAGGCGTTTTGAGCAAACACACTCACACAAAATAAAATGAAGAAAACAAAAAATAGGGAAAAAAGTTTCATGGTTTACCTCCAATCAACGAATCAGAAATAATTTCCTTACATCCTGTAGATTATTATCCAGTGAAAAATTACAGATATAGATACCGCTGGCGACATCACCTCCTTTTTCATTTTGTCCGTTCCAGGTAATTTCATAAAAACCTTTTGGGTACTGTCCGTCTACTAGGGTGATCACCTCCTTTCCGGTCAGATCAAAGATGACAATTTTGACATAATATTTCTTTTCTATTTGAAAAGATATTGTGGTAGTGTTATTGAACGGATTGGGATAATTCTGGTAGAGCTTAAAACCTTCGATGGTTTCGGGTTTTGTGCCGGGACGCAGACCGGTAACCGTAACTACTGAATCACGGATTTCCAGATAATGGCCGATCTGGGATGGCACTATGCCGCCCAGTCCCGGGCGGTTGTATTTGTTGAAAACGTGGTTCTGCCCGTTGCTGCGGGTGGTGAAAATAACTTCTATATCATAAGCCAAATTCGGATCTAATCCAAAATGGCAGTCGTAGGGGTTCTGGGTGAGTCCACCGCTGCCGCCGCCGTCCACCATCCGCATGCCTATCAGGCTGTCCGAATCAGCCTGGTATACTTTCACCAGGCTTCCGGGACGGTTGTAGTTCCCGTTCTTATCCAGAAGGCGAATCTTTAAATAGTGATCGCTATTGATATCGTTCCGGTACAGCCGGCATATTTCCCGGTGATAATTTACCACATAAATATCCAAATCCCCATCATTGTCAAAATCACAACTGGTTGCGTGCAGAGAATTGAGGGTATCGGCCAGATTGAGCTGCCCGGCTGTCTCATAAAATTTCCCGGTCAGATCCACATCATTGCGAAAATATTTGTTGACACCTCCGCGGACTGTAACATACAGATCAAGGTCTCCATCCAGATCGTAGTCTCCGATGGTTGCCCCGTCCCCGGATACGCTATCCCCGATCCCAATTTGAAAGCTCACATCTGTAAATCCTGCGGACTGGTTTACATCATTGCGGAACAATCTGCACCCTGGGTAAATATGTGGAAAAATCTGATCCATCCTGTTGATTACAAACAGATCCATATCGCCGTCATTGTCATAATCAAACCAGATTGCTCCTAAACTGGTGCCTGGATTGTCTAATCCATAATCCTGGGCAACGTTTACAAAAGTCTGGTTTAGGGAAGTTCTGTTCTCATACAAAATGTTATCGAATGCTACATTGCTCACGTATAAATCCAGATCACCGTGATTGTCGTAAT
>CAZVKP010000501.1:0-2858 GCA_964627635.1 uncultured Calditrichaceae bacterium
CTGGTGAATTCCCAACTTTTATTTATAATAATTATGAAGTGAATATAGAATATGTACTTAACTATATTTTGTTACCGCATAATGTCCATAAGATTGAACAAATGAGCACCGGAATGTCCAGTGTAAGTAGAAAACGCTTTAAAGAACATGCTTTTCTATCATTTCCTATTCCAAATGCAGATTTAAAGGAACAAGAAAAAATATCCGCAAATATTCTTAAGCATCATTCTTTTAATCAAAATTTAGATAATCAATTAGACCGTCAAGAATCACTACTGAACAGACTTCGCCAGGCTATTTTACAGGAAGCTGTAGAAGGCAAGCTAACCACCGAATGGCGCAAACAAAATCCTGACTTGATATCCGGTGAAAACCATGCCGAGTGTTTATTGGAAAAAATAAAAGCTGAAAAAGAGCGTCTGGTAAAAGAAGGAAAAATCAAAAAACAAAAGCTGCTACCGTCCATTAGTGAAGAGGAAAAACCGTTTGAGCTACCGGAAGGGTGGTTGTGGTGTAGGTTAGGGGAAGTTACCACTAAAATCGGGTCCGGGAGTACGCCAATGGGAGGAAAAGATGTTTATGTTAAAAATGGAGTAAAATTTTTTAGATCTCAAAACATCCACAATACTGGAATAAATTTAGAAGACATTGTATACATTGATGAAAAGACACATTTGAAAATGAACAATACACAGGTCCTACCAAATGATATATTACTAAATATTACAGGGGGCTCTATTGGTCGTGCATCACTAATTCCTATTGATTTTGATTCAGGAAATGTTAGTCAACATGTAAGTATCATTCGGCCACTTTATTATAATCAATCATTTATGCACAAATTGATTTTATCACCATTTTTCCAAAAATTTATTTTTAATTCAACAACTGGTGCTGGGAGAGAGAGTTTGCCAAAATATAATTTAGAAAAGTTCGAAATTTCTCTTCCACCCATAGCAGAACAAAATGCCATTGTCGCAAAAGTTGACCGATTAATGGTAAGAATCGACGCGCTGGAAGAACAGGTTAAATCCCGCAAAGAGCAGGTCGAGCAACTGATGCAGGCGGTTTTAAGGGAAACTTTTAACGGGGAATTATAATGGATTTTCAAAACTACATAGGTAGTAAACAACTTTTTTCTGTTCCAATTTATTTTCGGTCACCAAAAGAACATAAAAAAGAATTCGCCCAAAAAAGACAAAAATACTTTGAATCTAATAAGGATATATACATTGCACTCGATGAAGAAATTACTGAAAAAGATGTAAAAATGTGGGAATTAGATTTTGCTCGTAAACTTTATCACCCTTGGAAATATACTGAAATAATAGGATTCATTGAATTTAGAAAAAAGGAAAATAGTATCTTTACTTTTGTTAATCTACCGGATGCCCAAAGATATGCTCCTTTAATGAATAACAAGCGGTTTAGATTATCCCGTGATTTTCCTAATTATGAAATCGATATTACAGAAATGACTAATGAAGAAATTGTAGAACAAATTCATAATATTATCGACCAAGTCGGCAAATCAAGCCGCCGCTTTCGGCGCTACTATATTGATAAAAGTGAGATGATAAATTTTGTACATTTGATTGATTATCATACAATATAGCAAATATCAGATAGTCTGTTGAATATGTAAAATAATCTGGTGCCTTTTATGGAAGACTCAGTAATAAAACCATGGGTACGAGTTACAATATTAATTCTTTTTGTATCTGCTATTTTAGCCATTTCTTATTATCTAACCGGTAACTTTATCCCATCTAATCCCAAAGAAGCTTTGATTTTTCAAAATGCACTACTTCTGATTGTTCTTGGCTCTGCAATTATCGAGCACAAATTTACGAAACCCGCTGACTCTGTTGTTAACTCATTAATAGGTTTGATTACATTATTAACCGTAAAAAATTTTACTCCCGTAGTTTGGTGGTTTTTAATTTCTTTTTATTGTTTATTTGTATTTCTAATATCAACAATCTGTGTTGCTTTGAGTGCTGGTAAAAATTTGAGCGCTGTTCGGCAAAAAATAGTCAAATTTACATATACACCATCCATAATACTCGGCAAGGCAAGGCTACTTTTTTCAATCATTTTTCTTTTCGGCGTACTATCTTTTTATTCATTACAGTCTGTAAATACAGTAATTCTAGTAAGTTTTTGGGGTATTTACTTAGCAATATGGCCTCTTAAGATACCTAATCTGGTAAGCTCTCTTTTCTCTAAAGAGAAACAAAAGCCTGTGTCAATTGGACATATTATTCGTACTGATTGGCCAAATATTATAAGAGTTTCATTGGAACCTACCATTGAATGGCATCGAAATTCACCAAAAATATTTCAACAATCAAATGGTAAACGACAACTGGTGATTCCATTATATTCCCAATTTAAAGATAATGAACAATTGGGTACAGGTCTCTGTATTCCCAACACTGATGACTCTGGAAAAAATCTATCTCCAAATTTTCTTTATGATTCAGCAAATAATGAAAAACTATCAGATAAGGAGTTAGCCAAACTCTTGGGCGGCAATGCATCAAGCAAATTGATTGGTTTCGTTGTTGAAGAATCGACCATTGCAATGATTCGTTTCGAAACCTGGGATTTTGAAAATGTGCAGGAAGGCAGACTGATTTGGGGTGATGTGGGTGGAAATAGAATCTATTATCAAATTACAAATGGTGTAACAAAAGAAGAATCATTAGAAAGTGAGAAACATGGTTATCAGGTTGCAATTGCATCCCAATTAGGTGTTTTTAAAGAAGATTATGGTTTTAAAAAATATCCATGGCTTCCTGCAATGAATACTCCGGTATTTCTTGAATCTGAATCCTTTGGGGAAGAATTAAACT
>CAZVKP010000502.1:0-2853 GCA_964627635.1 uncultured Calditrichaceae bacterium
CCGGCTGTGCAAACAGGGACGGTTGCGGTTTATGACGGACAATTCCACTATGGTTCGATTAAAACAGGGTTGGGTAGTGCTCTTTATCAGTCAGATTTTAACATTTCAATTCCACTATGGTTCGATTAAAACATAGCGTCCGGTGTCCGAAGTTCGCTCCCAATCACATTTCAATTCCACTATGGTTCGATTAAAACCGCTGGTTGAAATTACTGAACCAGCAGGTTAAACGACATTTCAATTCCACTATGGTTCGATTAAAACGCAGTGCGGTATACATAATGTTCTGTTATCATTGCCGTATTTCAATTCCACTATGGTTCGATTAAAACCTTAACTCACGTTTTTCGACATCTGCGCGCTAGTATTTCAATTCCACTATGGTTCGATTAAAACGCTTTCCAATCTCAGCAAAATGATCGGGAAAGTCCTTTATTTCAATTCCACTATGGTTCGATTAAAACGTGCTGGCACATTGCAGGTCAAAGGCCCGAATTAATTTCAATTCCACTATGGTTCGATTAAAACATCGGACTTGAAAAGATGTAAGCGTCCGATTCCGGGATTTCAATTCCACTATGGTTCGATTAAAACCCGCCCCTTGCGCCCGTAGCTGGCTCTCTCAAAATATTTCAATTCCACTATGGTTCGATTAAAACGTGGAATATTCAGTCGCCCCAGAGGCAAGACCGGATTTCAATTCCACTATGGTTCGATTAAAACATCTGAAGCGGGTATACCCCGAGATCGCTTATTTTATTTCAATTCCACTATGGTTCGATTAAAACGTAGCGGAATTGTAGCATGCTGCCAGTTCGTTCTTGATTTCAATTCCACTATGGTTCGATTAAAACTGAATTCAGAAAGTCTATTCCCTGGGATGTATGGATATTTCAATTCCACTATGGTTCGATTAAAACCCCGCTCTATACAGTCATATTTTCACGCAGGACTGTTATTTCAATTCCACTATGGTTCGATTAAAACTGCACCGAACACAACGCCACCGGTCTTGCCGCGGGGGATTTCAATTCCACTATGGTTCGATTAAAACTCGCTGTTCTCTTATGTTCAAATCTTCGTCGCTGTATTTCAATTCCACTATGGTTCGATTAAAACACCGAACGGCTGTTTGACGGTGAAGCAATAATCTTGTAATTTCAATTCCACTATGGTTCGATTAAAACAGCGACGAACTCGGCGCCAACGGTGCAGGCAACGATAATTTCAATTCCACTATGGTTCGATTAAAACCCTTTGGCAACGTCATAAGTCTTGTAATTGTCGTATTTCAATTCCACTATGGTTCGATTAAAACCGATCATATAAGGTGTCCGAAGTTCGCTCCCAATCCCATTTCAATTCCACTATGGTTCGATTAAAACAGGAGATTGCGAATAAAATAGCTATTGAAAATATTTCAATTCCACTATGGTTCGATTAAAACCACTTCCTGTTCTCCATTTATTACTAATGCCTTTGTGATTTCAATTCCACTATGGTTCGATTAAAACTCAACCAGAAACATGATGTTACATTTCGTATCGAGCATTTCAATTCCACTATGGTTCGATTAAAACGCTTTCTGAATGCCTTGAATATATGAGAAATGGTGAATTTCAATTCCACTATGGTTCGATTAAAACTGCATATACTTGCTGACAGATTGTCGAAAATCATAATTTCAATTCCACTATGGTTCGATTAAAACGGTGTGTGTCCGAAAACCACCCCCCCAGGCGAAAATCATTTCAATTCCACTATGGTTCGATTAAAACGTAGCAAAGCCGCAAGTGAGCTTTGCGTTATGATTCTATTTCAATTCCACTATGGTTCGATTAAAACGAAACAAAAAAAATACGCTCGCTCCGGCATATTAGTTATTTCAATTCCACTATGGTTCGATTAAAACCCCCTGCCACTTAATCAAAACAAAGGAGAAAGTCAATTTCAATTCCACTATGGTTCGATTAAAACATGTTGTGCCCGCTACCATTTATAACATTGAAAGGAGATTTCAATTCCACTATGGTTCGATTAAAACGACTTAGCACTTGCAAGCCATACTTCTTTATCTGCATTTCAATTCCACTATGGTTCGATTAAAACGCTAAACAAGGTGACCGAATGCCTGATCAATTTCCATTTCAATTCCACTATGGTTCGATTAAAACAGGAGAAATAAAAATGACAAGACAAGAATTTATTCAAATTTCAATTCCACTATGGTTCGATTAAAACAACAAAGCATCTGCTTCACTTTCAAAATCTATGCTATTTCAATTCCACTATGGTTCGATTAAAACGTGTAAGAAAAGTGGGTTCTTTTAACAGGTTGAACATTTCAATTCCACTATGGTTCGATTAAAACCATCTTCCAGTGTCGGACCGGTATCTGGAAAATGGATTTCAATTCCACTATGGTTCGATTAAAACTCTCCAAGAACCGGTGACAGTGATCTTTGTAGACTGATTTCAATTCCACTATGGTTCGATTAAAACCAGAACATTATGTATATCTGCCTGCACCTTGTGACATTTCAATTCCACTATGGTTCGATTAAAACTGCTGGTCATGCATGATTGCCTTGATATTTTTTTAATTTCAATTCCACTATGGTTCGATTAAAACACCATATACTCCACACTGGTATTACTTAGTCGGATATTTCAATTCCACTATGGTTCGATTAAAACATCCTGGCTGGGTATGCACTGCGGTATGCTGAGCTCAAATTTCAATTCCACTATGGTTCGATTAAAACACGAACAGGTCTCTATGTAAGTATGACCGGATCGAGATTTCAATTCCACTATGGTTCGATTAAAACACAATGTTCAGACTTGTTGTTA